>CAJJPW010000251.1 GCA_905193725.1 uncultured Eubacteriales bacterium | reverse complement strand
ATTCTTAAATTGGCAAGGGTATTTCATGAAAAGTTTACATTTAAAAAAATTATCGAATATTATTATGGTTTTTTGTCAGACTAACAATAAAATACTTGATGATAGGATAGCGTAATATGTTTAATTTAATCTTCAAAACGATTATCATATATTTTATTATTATCATCGCCATGCGACTCATGGGGAAACGCCAAGTAGGAGAATTACAGCCTTATGAACTCGTTATCACGATTCTCATTGCAGAGATTACATCCACACCAATGGATTCCCCAGGCACCCCACTCATCTATGGCCTGATCCCGGCACTAACGCTTTTATTGGTGTATTACCTGATCGCTTTTTTATCGCAAAAAAGCATGAAGCTGCGTAAACTTTTTGGCGGCACTCCTAGTATATTAATCATGAAGGGAAAGCTTCAGTACAAAGAGTTAAAAAATCTCAACTACAATTTAAACGATTTGCAGGAGCAGATCCGCAGCGCTGGTTACACAAAGTTTAGCGATATTAATTATGCTATCTTAGAGAGTAATGGATCTTTGAGTGTATTTCCACATGCTGAATTAAAACCTGCTTCTGCCAAAGACCTCAATTTAGAAGTACAAGAAAGCGGCATCAGCTATATGTTAATTCAGGATGGAAAGTTAAATAAAAGAAATATGGAAATGCTGCGCATCGATCCCAAAGCATTTTGCCATTTGCTTAAGACATTTGGGTTTACCCATATAACAGAGATTCTTGTGGCCTCCCTCAGCGAAGATGGCGAGCTCTTTATCGCCTTAAAGAACGGTAAAATCAAGACCAAAAACATACAGATCAAGGAAATAGGTGAAATTCATGGGTAAAAAATTGGCAATCGTATTGGTTTTTTTCTTACTAATTGGCTTTTCCATCTTTTACAATTGCTATATCGAAAATACATTTCATGATTTGTTGGAAGATATTAAGCCTATTGAACAAATGATACAGCAGGAGGATTACGAGCAAATACTGACGGTTTCTGCCAAAGCATATGACTCCTGGAAGCAGACAGAACCCTACTTTAATTCCCTGATCGATCACAACGATATGGAGAGTTTTAACGACTACTTTATTTCACTAATATCCAGTGCCCAAAGCCAAGATTTTACAGAAACACAAACTAATTATCAGTTACTTTGTTCTAGCCTTGAGCACCTAATTCGTCTCAACCAAATCTCTCTGGAAAACATCTTGTAAATTCTTGCTTTTTAGATCTTTTTCTCATTTCTCTTATTCTTCGAGAGCCGCTTTTATCTGCCTCAATTCGCTCATTGTCACAAATTGGTATCCCTCTTCCTTCAACTGGCGGATGACATTTCCCGCGGCTTCCACACTTGTCTGATATAAATCATGTAATAAAATCACATCTTTGCCGTTATGTACGGCTTCTAAAATATCTGTTGTTATTTTATCTGGGTCTTTATATTTCCAGTCTTCAGGATCCACATTCCAGTATACAAAAGCTTGATTATAATTTTTTTTCTGCTCCTTATCGATCTCCCCAAAGGGAGGGCGTATGGTCTTGGGTACTTGTCCTGTGATTTTTTCTATAATCTCATTTGTCGTCTCAATTTGATAATCCAGTTCACTGTCGCTGAGTGTATTGAGTTGCTTATGGCTGTAGCTATGGTTGCCAATTTCATGCCCTTCTTCATAAGCACGACGGACGATTTCCGGGTACACTTCTGCTCTGTTGCCCAATACATAGAAAGTGGCTTTTACATCCTCTTCCTTCAGAATGTCTAACAGTTTGACTGTATTCGTCTTATGGGGTCCGTCATCAAAGGTAATCGCCAAGTACTTTCCTCCCCGATATTCCGCCATGGTCATTTGATCTTCCGTTTCAACCGGGGTAGATTCCCACGTGATATACTCGCTCGCTGGGATATGATCCATCACGCGATAAAACCCCGTAGTTACCAAGCCCTTTAGCTCTGCTTTTGTCAATAGTAGCGTTACAATTCGGTCCGTCTGACCTTGATTTGTGGACTGCATAAAGTACAAGGTAAGTCCGTCTTTTCCCACAGTAAAATTCACATCATTTTGTCCGTAGCTCTCAAGAAACTTATCCTGAAACTCTAGTTCCAAACCTTCCCATTCCAATTTTTTCACCACTAAATCTGCAATCTGCTGCTTTCCCCGATCGGTCAAAACATCGCTCAGGGAAATACTGTTTCCATTTTGTGCATTATACACAAATGTCTTTATATACTTGGAATTGGTATGCCAATTATCCTCTATGTAAAAAATTACACTGATTAGATTGTCGCTCAAATAAGTGACTTGAAAATCTATGTTGAGCAAATAGGGATTTTCCTTATCCGGGAGTGTGTTATCCCCTTCTACTTTCACCTTAAATTCATCAATAATGTCCCTTACATAATTATCAAAGTCTTGGTTGATTATAGTATTATTGCATTTAGGATAGTGGGCTGCAATGTGGTAGTAGTCCTCCCATTCGATAATCGTCTCGATGTCCATCTCTGACTTTAGAATTCCTTCTTCTCTGTTACTGCACAGCATAAATACCAAAATACCGACTATTATGAGAACTGCCAATATAGTTGTAATCGCTTTTTTTGAAAGCCTCATACCCACTTCACCTAAACCATATGTATGCGATGATATATTGAATTATACGCCGCTTATCTGGCCTTTATATCAATTTTTGAACATCCTTTCCAATCATATCCCCCGTCTGATAAACTGTTTTAGCAAAATAGCCATTGCGAAGAAACCACCTACGGAGTATGATGCAACTACAATGGAGATGGTTTTAAATGTCAAGGAAAGATACTCCTATGAAACAGCACTATGCAGAAATAGAAAGCTATATCAAGAGGAATACACCTGCCGGGACATCGAAGAAAATTTGGGTTTCCCAAGGAACAGATAAAAGAATCTCTCAGAAGATCAAGAAGGAAAATCCAGAATGAGAACCAACCAGTTTCAAAACGGCGCAGGAAGCCTACAAAATGTGCGTCTGAAACCATAACAGTCCTACAAAAAGAAGTAAAGCGACTGCGTAATGAGTTCTATTACGAACTATGTTGCTTTTCTATTCCCCCTCTCAGTCTGTTTCGCCATCAGCAGCAAACTTGCGCAACGGAAACAAGGTAAGATGTTTCCGAGGAAATTCAAATATCGTGATTCACATTCTTTCTATACGGCAGTGAATGCAGGCAACGTAACACTGCACCTATCTCCATTGATCTACTCCCTGACATCTCAAGTGAAAAATCTCTTCCATTCACAACAGCCAAACACCATCCCTATTTATCCCTTCCGATCTCACATTCTCTCAGCCAAACGAATAGATTAGCGATTCCCCATAGCGGTAATAAAAGCTGCTGCCCTCTTCCAGGCCATCTAAAATTTCTACGTTTGTGCCGTCGG
>CAJJPW010000250.1 GCA_905193725.1 uncultured Eubacteriales bacterium | reverse complement strand
TTATAAAACATTACCTAGAAATATCTTGTCAAATTTATATATTTTATCATATGATATTAGCATAAAGTTTCGAATTGTGTAATATATGGAAGGCATAGGCAAGGTAATTTACTTGACAAAACATTAAACATTTATTACAATTATATTACAGTTTGTTAAAAGAATAGGGAAAGAATTTTTTGAGAAGTATAAATAAGTAATAAAAGCTTATCTGAAATACGAAACAGATGGGAGATAAAGGGATGCAAAAAGTATTTAAGTGGATAGCAGCAATTATGATCTGTTTTGCGGTACTCACCATATTGCCATGGACAGCAGATGAGACACAAGCTGCCACCAACTATTCTACGATAAGGGTAAAAATGTCAATTGGAACGGTATCTTCACACAGTTTTACCATTAATGGCACTTATGTTGTGGGAGAAAATACCAGCATCCAATTAAGTGCAGGCACTTATACTGTCAAAAATGCCAACTCTAAGATCACTTTATATAATAGCAGCAATAAAGCGCTTTACTCGGGTAGCACTGTGACCATTAAAAAAACAGTAAACTCGGATAATGTGTATATTCGCATGAAGTGCAAGAGTTCTACCTATAATTATTTGGGGGATATGAAATACACCAGAAATGGGAGCAATTTAAATGCCATCAATTATATCTATCTAGAAGACTACCTTTATGGTGTTGTGCCCCACGAGATGAGCAATTCTTGGCCCATTGAGGCACTAAAAGTACAGGCGGTACTGGCAAGGACGTATGCGGTAAATCAGATGAGCCCATCTTCCAGTTATGATGTGGTAGACACCCCTTCTGACCAGACATATTACGGCTATAATGCCAGCAATGATCGAGCAATTCAGGCAGTAGATGAGACAGCGAAAGTTGTCATAGAATCCGATGGGGACTTTGTGGATGCCTACTACTCTGCCAGCAATGGTGGACAGACAGAAATCCCCCAGCATGTATGGACTGCTAGCAATCCTCTGAGGACATACCACGTGATCAAAGAAGACCCCTATGACTTGGCAAATCCCTCCAGCGTAGAAGAGGTTTTGACGATTCCCAAGAGTATTTCCAGTGCATCGAGCATCAAGAAGGATGGGACTTCTGTCTCTAAAGTCTATACTTTTTTACAAAAAGAAGCGCTGCCGATCGTCAATAAAATTTCTAATATCGACGTAGACTTATATTCGGATCTGGCCATCAAAGGGGTTACAGATATTGCCTACTCCGTCAAGAGGACGGGAGACAGCAAGGGAGCAACTGGGCAAAATCACAATGTGAAAATTGCCTGTTCCAACTATACTGGGGTCAATATGACCATGAAGGTGGAGGTAAAAGCCAAAGCCAAAGTGAGCAATGTGGCAAGAGTATCCGTCTCTAGCACCAAAGTATACGATGAGAGCCTGTCAACTGTGATTGGGACTTACAGCAAAAATACCACTTTTGGCGTGGTGCAGGCCAACGCGAAATCGGGATACCATAAAGTCATTGTGGGTTCGCAAACGGGATATATTAAATCCTCAGCGGTTTCTCTCAACCAAGCGGCAATTATTAGCAGCGGGGGCAACCTCTATAACAATCTGACCAGCAGCCGAAAACTGGTGATGACCATTCCAACCGGCAGTGCGGTAACTATTTTGGATTACGATGCAGGGGATGATTGGTATAAAGTCAGCTACAATGGAACAACAGGGTATCTGTGGAAAACCCATGTAGACGGTAAAAATGCGGGGACAACTGTCAGCAATATCAAGAGTACAGAGACAGTTACTGTGCCTATCGACCTGTTGGATTTCCAATCGGGCGGAGATTGTAGCGTATATACCAAATCCGGTATGAGACTGTTTACTGTGGAAGAGACTTCTACTAGCTTTAATATCTATCGCCGACGCTATGGCCATGGCATAGGAATGAGCCAACGTGGCGCGCAGCAGATGGCCAATCAAGGGAAGAGTTATAAGGATATTATCAATTTCTATTTCCCAGGCGTTACCTATACGACGCTAAATATCAATCCTCCTTCGCTTTCCAACGAAGTAGAGGTGCCACAAGAACTTCTGGATAACCAAGTTTACGGACTTGGGGTGATAGACGTGGATACTTCACTCAACGTCCGCTCGGGAGCAGGGACGAATTACAGCGAGTTAGGGCAGCTGTATGCTGGAGATGAAGTTTTCATCATTGAGTCTTTCGGCAAATACGCGGATTGGTATGCTATCTTCTATAATAACATGCTGGGATATGTCCATAAAGATTATGTGGATGCCACAGCGGCTGAGGATATCCCAGTGGAAAGTATGGCGGTTACGATCCGAGGAAGCAACGTATACAGTATGCCATCTACCAAGAGCACGGTATTTGAAAATATTTCTACCGGCTATGGGGTGGAAATCCTGAAGGAAAATGCGATTGGCACTTGGCATTTGGCAAGATATCGGGGCCATGTTGGCTTTGTGGGAACGGCGAACGTATCTTTTGACGTTTCCTATGCAGGAAAAACCTATACAGGCAAGATCATTTGGGTCAGCTATGCCAATGTATACGACAGCGTATATAGCGATAAAAAGGCGCTCAAGCAGATCCCAAATGGCACTGAAATAACCGTGACGACCGATTACAATAAAGATTGGTATAAGGTAACCTATGACGGTGTCACAGGATACGTGGGCGTAAATAATGTGTTTTTGAAGCCAGCGAGCAAGCCTACCATTACCGATACGGCAACTGTGCTAGTGGCAAGCGCTGGGTTTTACACAGAGCCTTCCTCCTCTACGGGAATAAGAGTGGAGCTGATCCCGCAAGGAACACAGGTAGAGGTGGTGAAGGCGAACCCAGGTGGCTGGCACCAGGTATACTATAACGGTTATATTGGGTACGTTTTCTCAGATCATGTGCCGCTGGATAGCCAAAAGGCCGAAGGTCGAGTCATTGTAGATCAGGCTAAGGTTTACGATTCCACTTCGTCTTCTAAACAAGTTGTCAAGCAACTGGATCAGTGGACGGAGGTAAGCTTCTACAAAACCAGCGAGGACTGGTATCGAGGGATCTTCGAAGGCAAGACAGGGTATATCAGTGCAGATGATGTGTATCTGAAGGCGACGAGCAAACCGACGATAAAAGAGACAGGAACAGTACTGGTGGCATCTGCGGGGCTGTACAGCCAGCCAGAAAACGGCGTGAAGATAGGCCTCATCCCGCAAAATACGCAGGTAGAGATTGTGGATGCGAACCCAGGCGGCTGGCATAAGGTGTACTATGAGGGGTATATCGGCTATGTTTACTCCGACCATGTGCCACTAAATAGCCAAAAAGGGGAAGGCGTCGTCATTGTAAATACCGCTAATATTTACGACACTACATCCTCTTCGAAGGAGATTGTGAAGACGCTGAGCAAGGGGACGGAAGTTACGTTCTACAAAA
>CAJJPW010000249.1 GCA_905193725.1 uncultured Eubacteriales bacterium | reverse complement strand
ATGAGTGGTGAGAGATAAATAATTGTTGGAGCCCATCATGATCTGGCGCTTTCCGTCCATGATCACTTCCGTGTCCGGCCGGGACTCCAGCTCGTGAAAATAGGGATAAATTCCCTGGGCAATTGCCTCTTTGGCGAGGGTGTATTCCCCGCATTTTTTAAAGATTGAAATCATACTTCCTCCGTTTATCTTAGGTATTGGCCGGTGCCATGCCCGCTAGCACAGCTCTGCTCTGGTCATTTCCCAGCGCTTTTCTCGGTTCATCGCCCACTACTACAGCGCCATTTTGCGCCTCGCTGGCTCCCCTCACTCCCTGCCATGCCCACCAGCACAGCACCCGCCTTGGTTGATCATCTGGTTCTATTCAGCGCTGAGCACTGGAGCGATCTCTTCTTCCTCGTCCTGCAACAGGGCGTTTTGCTCCTGCTCTCGCGCAAGTGCCTCCTGCCGGCGCGCCTCCTGCTGTTCCAGCACGGTATACGCCACCTTGCCCACCTTGGTTCGAGGCAGGTCTTCCCGCACCTCAATTTCGTAGGGCATGGCGTACCGGGCCACGTTGTCCCGCAAATACCCCATCAGGTCATCCACCAGCGTCTCACTGGGTTTCTTGCCCGAGGGCACCACAAAGGCCTTGATCTTCTGGACTTTGACCGGGTCTTTCACGCCGATCACGCAGCTCATCAGCACCGCCGGATGGGCGTCCAAAATGTTCTCCACCGCCGAGGGATACACGTTGTACCCGGAGGTGATGATCATCCTCTTGAGCCGCTGACGGAAATACACAAATCCCTCCTCGTCCATCAGGCCCAAATCTCCCGTATGTAGCCACACTCTGCCGTCTTCATGGGTCTGTAGGGTTTTGGCGTTTTCCTCCGGTTGGTTGGCGTACCCCAGCATCACCGAGGGCCCGCTGATGCAGATCTCCCCTTCCTCCCCGCAGCCAAGAGTCCGCTGAGAGCCAGGTTCGCATATCTGGTAGAGGGTGTCCGCAAAGGGAATGCCGATGCTCCCCTCCCGATACTCGTTTTTAGGAGTCAGACAGGATGCGGTAACGCACTCGGTGGTGCCGTATCCCTCCCGCAGCTGGGCCTTGCAGTTGTGGGCTTGGAGAAACGCGTCAAACTTCCTCTTGAGCTCCACCGAGAGGCTGTCGCCCCCCACAAATACCCCCTCCAGACAGGAGAGATCCGCCCGTTGCAGCTTCTGGTTTCGAAGCATGGTCTCAAACAAGGTAGGTACCCCTGCAATGAAGTTGGGCCGCCGCTTGACAATCAGCTCTGCATAAGTCTTGGCGTTGAACTGGGGGATGAGGATGTCCGTGGCCCCGTGGATGAGCATGGCGTGGATGCAGATTCCCAGGCCAAAACCGTGAAACATGGGCATTACCGCCAGCATCTTCTTGCCGTCCACCGTGAAGTCCGCCATGGAGATCACCTGCAATCCCAGAGCATTGAAATTCCTGTCCGAGAGCATGATCCCTTTGGTGACGCCGGTAGTCCCCCCACTGTAGAGGATGACCGCCGTCCTATCCGGCTGGTAGTCTGGGAATACAGGGCAGGTACACTGCTCCGCCCCCTCCCAAAAGCGCTTCCAGCTGATGGCCCTATCGCTTTCTGGCACCTTTTGGATCTTTCGGCCCTTGGTCAGCCCAAACAGCATTCCCTTGACGGCCGGCAGATAGTCTGTCATGCTGCACACGATGGTCGTCTCCAGTTTCGTCTGCTCCTGCACCGCTGAAAACTTGTCGTAGAACATATCCATGGTGACGGCAAATCTGCTCTGGGAGTCGTTCAAATAGAATTTGATCTCTCCCTTGGACGAAAGGGGGTGAATCATGTTCGCCACTGCACCGATTTTATTAATGGCATAAAAAACAATAATTGCATGTGGGGTGTTGGGCAGGCAAACAGTAACTTTATCTCCCTCTTTTACGCCCAGAGCCAGCAGGGCCTTGGCACAGGTGTGGATGTCCCCTGACAGCGCCTCAAAGGTGGATTTGGTTCCCATAAAGTCGTAGGCAATATTGCGCGGGAACCGAGCGCAGGTTTGCCCCAAAAGCTGTTCCATGGTCATTTCCGGGTAGGAAAGACTGTGTGGAACGTTGCCATAGTGCTTAAGCCATGGCAAATTCATAGTATTGTCCTCCTTTCCAATTGGGAAAAATGCGATCTGTGGACACAGACCGTAAGAACACAGAATTTTAGCAAGATAATTCGCTAAATATTCCTGCATGATTGATATTCTATTATATTTTCCAGAGAACCGCAACCGAATTCCCGTAAAAAGATAAAAATTCACAATTGCCTTATTGAAAAATAGGGCAAATCCGATTACAATAAGCTAAGAATCATTTCCCATGGTAATACCTGTTTTTAAAGGAAGGATGTAGATTGGATAAGGTAGCAGTGATCACCGGCGCAACCAGCGGCATCGGCCTTGCTTGCGCGTTAGAACTTCATAGACGAGGGTTTCGGGTCTACGGCATCGCCCGCCACCCCCGGGAAATCCCCGGCATCACTCTGGTATGTGCCGATGTGAGCGAGCCCCAAAGCGTAGCCCAGGCCTTTGATCACATCCTTTCGGCAGCTGGTCGCATCGACCTCTTGGTGAACAACGCCGGCTTTGGCATCGCCGGCGCCATCGAGTTCACCCCCATGGAGCAGATCAAATCCCAGCTGGATGTGAATTTCTTCGGAGCCATTCACTGCATCCAGGCAGCTCTCCCCCACCTGCGTGCCTCCCAGGGCAGAATCATCAACATCAGCTCTATGTCCGCCGTGTTTTCCATCCCCTTTCAGGCCGCCTATTCCGCCTCCAAATGGGCGATTAACGGCCTGACCTTCGCTCTGGCCAACGAGGTGCGGGCCTTTGGGGTGTCGGTATGCGCCGTCATGCCGGGAGACATTCACACCGGCTTCACCGCCCAGCGGCAAAAAGAACTGGCCGGCCACGAGGTGTATGGCAAGACCATAGAAAAGAGCATTGCCGTCATGGAGCGGGACGAGCAAAACGGCGCCAGCCCGGATACCATCGGCAAGTACGTGGGCAAAATCGCCGTCAAAAAGAGAGTGCGCCCCCTATACGCCGTGGGATTTCCCTATAAGCTCTTTGCCTATGCCAACAAGCTGCTGCCAGCAGCCCTAGTCAACTGGATCCTGCACAAGATGTACGTAAAAACCAAGTGAGCGCTTTTCCCAGCGTGACGCTGGACCCAGCAGCATGATGCTGCACCCACTTCCATTGATCCACTGCTTTCTTCACCTACATTTTACGTCCTTGGGATCCTCGTTTCTTCTTGCCTTTATGTCTTCCGGCGTGTCGCTGCCAGCATGGTGCTGGAC
The DNA here is from genome assembly GCA_905193725.1 of uncultured Eubacteriales bacterium. Taxonomy (GTDB): domain Bacteria; phylum Bacillota; class Clostridia; order Christensenellales; family Christensenellaceae; genus CAJJPW01. The sequence goes on along the minus strand of CAJJPW010000249.1, from coordinate 137 downwards.
CCCATTCCATCTATCTACTTTCCTGCTCCCCCAAACTTCTCTTCCCTTGGGAGGCAGCATGATGCTGCACCCACGTACGCAAATCTATTTCCTTCGTCCCCCCAGTACACTACCCACGGTAGGCGCTTCTGTGCTGG
>CAJJPW010000248.1 GCA_905193725.1 uncultured Eubacteriales bacterium | reverse complement strand
CCCTGTGGCTGCAAGATCTGCTGTTGGACTGCCAGGATCTGCTGCACCTGAAGAGCGTCATCCGCCTCAGAGGGGTCAAGGGCACCACGGGCACAGGAGCCAGCTTTATGACGCTGTTTGAGGGGGATGCCAGCAAGGTCAAGCAATTAAACGAGATCGTGTGCAGGAAAATGGGCCTGCCCAGGTCTTATTGGGTCACGGGGCAGACGTACCCCAGAAAGCTGGACAGCCAGGTGATGAACGTGCTGTGCGGCATTGCCCAGAGCGCCTATAAGTTCAGCAACGACATGCGGCTGCTGCAAAACCTCAAGGAGATGGAAGAGCCCTTTGAGAAAAAGCAGATCGGCTCCTCGGCCATGGCCTACAAGAGAAACCCCATGCGCAGCGAGCGGATTTCCTCTCTGTGCAGATACGTGATCTCCCTCGCCTCCAGCCCGGCCATTACCGCTTCCACCCAGTGGTTTGAGAGAACCCTGGACGACTCGGCCAACAAGCGGCTGGTGATGCCCCAGGGATTTTTGGCAGTGGACGCCATCTTGAACATCTACCTGAACGTGACAGACGGCATGGTGGTGTACCGGCCAATCATCCAAAAGCACATGCGGGAAGAGCTGCCCTTTATGGCCACCGAGACCATTTTGATGGAGGCTGTCAAGCGGGGGGGAGACAGGCAAGAGCTCCACGAAAAAATTCGGGAGTACTCCATGCAGGCCTCTTATCGTGTCAAAGGAGAGGGCAAGGACAACAACCTGATGGAGCTGATCAAAAAAGACCCTGCCTTCCGCATGACCGAGGAGGAGATCGACAGCATTATGGACCCCAAAAACTTCACCGGCATGGCGAGCATCCAGGTGGAGGACTTCGTCTCAGGGGAAATCGCCCCCATCGTCCAGCGCTATGAGGGAAAACTGGACGCCAAAGGGGAAGTGAACGTCTGATCCATGAAAAAACAGAGTAAGCGGTAGGGGAATGGCAGAATGGAACTTTATCCCTATACACTCAAACGGTCGCGGAGAAAGACGCTGGCCGTGCAGATCACCCAAGAGGGCACAGTCAAGGTGATGGCGCCCATGAGGCTGCCCCAATCCACCATCGAGCGCTTCCTTCAGGAAAAGCAGCCGTGGATTTTGAAACACGTTTCCAAAGCGCAGGAAAGGCAGCGGGCGAAGAGTCAGTTCGGGCTGCAACCGGGGGACGAGCTGTGGCTGCTGGGAAAAAGCTACCCGCTGGTATATGGAAACGGCAAGAGGGCGAATTGGGATGGCCAAAGGTTCCTCGTGCCAGAGGAGCCCTTTGAAGAGCGGCGGAAAAAGCTCATTGGGCTGTACCGGCAGATGGGCAGGGAGTACCTCTTAAAGCAAGTGGCCCATTACAGCGAGAAAATGGGCGTAACGCCCCAGGGGGTGAAGATCAGCAGCGCCAAAAAGCGGTGGGGTTCTTGCTCGGGCAGAGACAGCCTCAACTTCTCCTGGAGGCTGATCATGGCGCCGCCCCGGGCGGTGGAATACGTGGTGGTGCATGAGCTAGCCCATATTCGGGAGCACAACCACTCTCAGAGATTTTGGAATATTGTAGAGAAGCAGATGCCAGACTATAGGCAGAGGCAAGAGCTGTTGCGTCAGGTATACGACAGGATTGCCACGGAAAATTGGGATGATCCGCCGCAGCAGGAAGAACGCTAAAGGAAGGTGGAGTTAGATGATCTTTTACTTTACAGGGACGGGGAACTCCTTGCAAGTGGCCAAGGGCATGGCAAAACGCCTGGGAGACCGGCTCATCTGCATTCCCGACGCGCTGGACCGGGAGGAATATGCCTATGAAGTCCATCCGGACGAGGCGGTGGGCTTTGTGTTCCCCGTGTACGCCTGGGCGCCGCCCAAAATCGTCATGGATTTCGTTCAAAAGCTGGCATGGAAGGAAAAACCGGCCTATGTCTATGCCATCTGCACCTGTGGGGATGAAGCGGGAAAGACCATGGACATCTTCGGGCGATGCCTGAGAAAAACGGGACTGGATTTGGACGGAGCTTTTTCCCTTTCCATGCCCAACAACTACATTTTGATGTTTGATGTGGACGCCCCTGAGGTGGAGCGGCAAAAGCTGGAGCAGGTGGAGGGAAAGCTGGACGGCTTTCAAAGGCAGGTGCAAGGCCGCCAAAGGACGTGGCAGGGGGCAGAGGGCAGCCTGGCCGGCCTCAAGTCCCGGGTGGTTCAGCCGCTGTTTTTAAAGTTCGCCACCAGCACAAAGCTATTTCACGCGGAGGATACCTGTATCAGGTGCGGAAAGTGCGCGAGCATCTGTCCGGTGCACACCATCCGCCAGCAAAAAGAGGGAGAGCGCCTTTCCAAGCCCACCTGGGGGAAGAAGTGCACCATGTGCCTAGCCTGTCTGCACAGATGCCCGGTAAAGGCCATTCAGTACGGCAGCAAGACCCAAAACAAGGGAAGGTATTGCAACCCATATGTTTCAGACGAAATATAAAACACATGAAAATCGGTGAGGCTCAAAAGGCCGGGCCGGCATAGGATGACCACAGAGAGCCATTCCATAGGGCAGCAAGACCCAAAACAAAGGGAGATCGTATCACCCCTATGCGTTAAAATAAATATCCTGTTAGAGCAAAAATGGGGCGAAGCAGCTTCATTGGGCCGAGCGCTGATCTCGGCTGAAGAAAGGGAGGGAAGCTCATGAACCAAAGTGCAATTTATAAACTATCCTATGGCCTGTACGCCATTGGGACCTGTCACTCCGCGCCCAATCTGTGCATCGTGAACTCTGTTTTGCAGGTCACTTCCAAGCCCATGCAGATTTGCGCGGTGATCTCCAAAAACAACTACACCAACTATCTGGTGCGGGAGTCCGGGCGGTTTTGCGTGTCGGTGTTAAGTCAGGACATGACCCTGGAGGATATCGCCCGGTTTGGATTCGCCACAGGAAGGGACGGAAACAAACTCTATGGATTTTCCACCGCCAAATTTGACAAGATGGGCAATCCCTATTTGACGGAAGGATGTCTTGCGTACTTGTCCTGTAAAGTGATAAACCAGATGGACGTGGGCACCCACACCCTGTTTGTGGCCCAGGTGGTGGACATGGATCTGGTGGGAGAGGGAGTCCCCATGACCTACGACTACTATCGAAACGTGAAAAAGGGAACCACTTCTAAAAACGCGCCCACCTATGTGGAAAAGCAGGCGAAGGGCAAATACCAGTGCTCGGTATGCGGCTATGTATACGAAGGGGACGATTTTGAACAGCTGCCCGAGAGCTATGTGTGCCCGGTGTGCAAAAGCCCAAAACGGGTGTTTCAAAAGAAATAGACGCCAGAAACAGACGGCGTCATCTTGCCTTTGCCTTGGGGGGCAGAGGCAATTTTTTTGTGTTTAACTCCGAGAGGAAGAGAGAGCCCAGGATGATGAGCCCCCCTAAAATCAAGTTCCAGGTGAGGGGGTCATAGCCCAGCAGGATGGAGAACACACTGCCGAAGGCGG
>CAJJPW010000247.1 GCA_905193725.1 uncultured Eubacteriales bacterium | reverse complement strand
AACCTCAATTACAAGACGCTTTACAATTACGAAAGTGGCATTTCTCGTCCAGATATTGAAAAACTCGCAGCCATTTGCAAAGCTTATAATGTATCTGCGGATTATTTCATAGATGTCAATATTAGGCGAGATGACATCATGCCTCAACAGCCAGAGTCCGCTTCCCTTACGAAGGAGATTCCCTTATTTGGCTCCATTGCCTGCGGTGAACCAATTTATGCGGACAATAATATCGAAGGCTACCTTTGCGTCGATCAGTCAGATGATGTGGATTTTGCCATCACGGCTCGGGGAGACAGCATGATCAACGCCCGGATTTTTGATGGGGATTTGGTATTCATCAAGCAACAGTCTGTGGTGGAAAATGGTGAAATTGCAGCTGTACTCATCGATGATGAAGGCACACTAAAGCGCTTTTATCGCTATAACGATATGGTCATTTTGCGGCCAGAGAATCCCAAATACAATGAATTGATCTTCCGCCAGCAAGATCTTGTCAACATCCAAATTTTGGGCAAAGCCGTGTTCTTAAAGGCCTATCTATCCAAATAAACCTGGCAGCAGCTTTTTTAAAAACTGTTCCTGCGCCCTCGTTTTGATAAATACAATATGAGATAGATGATATCCTCGCCTTTTTGTGGTAAGATAATGGTAGTTTTGGTAATGTAAAAGGAGTGATACGATGTTACAAAGACCTATTGGCAAATCTCAAATGCAGGCTAGCGTCATCGCCCTGGGTACTTGGGCCATTGGTGGCGGCTCCAATTGGGGGGATAGCGACCAAAAGGAATCCATAGATACCATTCATGAGGCAATCGACTTAGGCGTTAACCTGATTGACACAGCGCCAGCATATAATTTTGGGCACAGTGAAACGGTGCTGGGCAAAGCCCTGAAAGGCAAGAGAGATAAAGTGCTCATCTCCACCAAATGCGGACAATGGTGGGGAGATAGCGAAGGCACATTTTTCTATGAGAGAGACGGCGTTACGGTGTATAAAAATCTCTCTCCTCGCTGCATCAAAATCGAAGTGGAAAACAGTCTCCAGCGGCTGGATACCGATTATATCGATATCTACTTCACCCATTGGCAATCAGAACCGCCTTTTATCGTTCCCATCCAAGATACTATGACCACCCTAATGGATCTCAAAAAACAGGGGAAAATTCGCGCCATTGGCGCCTGTAACGTGACGGTAGAACAAGTCAAAGAGTATTTAAAATACGGGCAATTGGATATCATCCAAGAGAAGTTCTCCATCATCGACAGACAGGTAGAGCGCAATGGTCTTAAGGAGCTGTGTGAGCAAGAAGGCATCACATTGCAAGCTTACTCCCCCATCGAGCAAGGCCTGCTCACCGGCACAGTTTCCAGGGATTACGTCCTGCCCCCTCTACACACCCACAACAAGCAGTTCTGGTGGGCAGATGAGCGGCGCAACAGCGTCATTGATATGGTGGATTCTTGGAAACCGCTGTGTGAGAAATACGGCTGCACCCCGGGCAATTTAGCCATCGCGTGGTCCATTGCCTACAGCCAACAGATGAACGTATTATGCGGCGCCAGAAAACTTCATCAGATTCGGGATAACGTCCATGCATCTCAAATTCAATTGACCCAAGAGGATTTTTCGCTGATGAAAGACCAGGCAGATGCGCTCATCAACCAGTATATGCGCTAGTTGGTGAGGCTGGATAGAAAGTCTTTGGAGATCTTCTCCCTTCAAAACTCATAGCAAAAGGGCATATTTTCCGTATGCCCATTTTTACTACTTATCAATCGCACGTTAGACACGGGGATAGTTTTGCTACAACCCCATCTTTTCGCTCCTCCTCTTTGATCCAAACATCCCAGCACGACGCTGCCTGAGAGGTAAGCAACATTGTGTTTCATCCAATTCTACCAGCGTGACACTGGACCCCATGCCATTTAGTAAGGGTGATGTCACCTAAAATTTCTTTCCCTCGGGACAGTTTATTAGGTTACCTTGGCTCGCCCTGGGGGGAGAGCTGGCAGCGAAGCTGCCTGAGAGGGGGATATAGAAGCGCACCTCCCAAGGGACAGACATGGAGGGGAGCAGGAAGTAGATCAATGGCATGGGGTCCAGCGTCACGCTGGCGGCGTCATGCTGGTTGAAAATTGCCAGATTAGGGCTTGTAGACAGAGTAAAACATGGTATAATGAATCGTATATGATTCAGAAAAGGAGGAAATTTATGAGAGAATTTGTAATTATGACAGATTCGGACACAGAAATTCCCTATCAATTTGCAGAGGAAAATGATGTAGAAGTATTTTTGATGCCCTACACCCTTGACGATAAGGAGCAGCTGTTCGATCTGGGAAAGACCACCGATTACAAATACTTTTACACACGCCTGCGGGAAGGGGCCAAAGCTACTACCTCCACACGGCCGCCGGTAGACATTGAGGATTTTTACCGGGGCATTTTGGAACAAGGGAAGGACATCTTATATCTGTGCTTTTCCTCTCAGCTGAGCGCTCACTACAGCCTATCCTGTATGGCGAGAGAAACAGTGCTGGAGGAATATCCAGATAGCAACATCACCATCGTGGACAGCTGCTCCATTGCCATGGGCGCGGGAATACTGGTGTATCACGCGGTACAGCTGAAAAAGCAGGGAAAGTCCATGGAAGAGATTGCCGCTTGGCTGGAGGAGAACAAAACCCACTCCAATCACTTTTTCACAGTAGACGATTTAATGTACCTCAAAAGGGGCGGTAGGCTTTCGGGCGCTGCGGCTGTAATGGGATCTATCTTGGACATCAAACCAGTGCTCACTCTCAATCGGCAGGGCAAAATCAACGTGATCGATAAAGTGAAGGGCAAGAGAAAGATGATCAAATATCTGCTGGATAAAGTGGAGTCGTGCAAAGAGGATACAGACCTTTCGCGCCAGCTTCTCATCGTATGCCATGGAGATAATGAAGAGACAGCCCGGGAGATAGAGCAGCTCATCAAAGAGAAGTTTGACTTTCAAGAGGTGTGGTTTATGGACGTAGGGCCGGTGATCGGCTGCCATGCCGGACCAGGAGTGATTGGAATTTTATTTATGGGAAAAGAAAGAGAGCAATAATACGTAATTATAAGCATAAAGATCCTTTGCCATGTGGGGTAGAGGATCTTTTTATGTTTGAAACAGGAGAACTGAGGTAAAATAGCCCCATACGTATCTATCAGAATGGATGAATGAGGTATGTTTGGAGGGGAAAAGTGGTACAATGAGGATAGTATCACTGGTGCCTGTGTAGATTTCTTACAAATTTAGCATAGTGTTTTTATACAATTAGTGATATAATAATAAAAAATATGGAAGGAATACAGATAAGCTATTTTACCTGTATATGAAAATGAAAAATGAAATTTGAAGCATTTTATAAGGAAGCATATGATGCAGAAATGGAAGAGCTATTTTCTGATCATGCTTCAGAAACAGAAAATAAGCCATCAAAGGATTCCTGTGATTTGTTAATGAAAAAAGCAGATCTGGAGTTTTCTCAG
>CAJJPW010000246.1 GCA_905193725.1 uncultured Eubacteriales bacterium | reverse complement strand
TTGCCTCCTTTTTGCTTAATATTCCCTTTTCCCTACATTTCACTCTCTTGCTTGTCGTAAAGCTGCCTCCAACGCCTTGGGCCGGATTCATCTAGAAAGCATCCTATTTTGGAACAACACCTTATTTCTATACCACTTGTAATAATAGTCTTCGCCATATTCTCTGTAATACCCTGCTGCATTTTCTTCGTTTGACATACCATACTCTCAATGTAACAGAAGGAATTCTATTATTCAAAGTTTCCTTTCTATCTCCCAAATATTTTACATAAAAATACGGCCTTAAGTCAGGCCGTATTTTAAACATTTCTTAAAAAAGCAACTGATATTCCGCTAAAAGAGGAATTTATTTAATTTGATCTTGGAGTTTTTTGAGTAGATTGGTCAGCTGTTTTTTGGGAATGGCTCCTACCGCGCCGCTTAGATCTTGCTCTTTGCCGCCGACACTGCCCAGCCCCACTTGAATCCAAGCTGATACAATTGCCGTATTTTCATCGTATTCAACCTTTACATACTTCATGGCAGTGAGCATTCCAACTCCATTTTTCCAGACCATTTCATTATTCCTATTGATCTGTTTATATCCAGCATTGGTCAAAATACTGGCAATTTTTTTCTCCACCTCATTAAAATCCTCAGTAAAGGGAATCTTTACAATTGTTCTTGCCATCAATCAATACCTCCTTTTATCCATCGCGCCTTTCTCCGCACCTAGGGCAAACAGTGCAGTTATCTGCTAAGTTGAGTCCACAACACTTACAAACGCCCAACCCCTTTTGCAGTTTTTCTAGGTTCTGGATGCTATCAAGTTCGTTTTTATTATGGGACTTCATAATTGCCAAAACAGTGAGGATCAATCCTCCTATGAGTAAGAGAACCGATAATATGAGCAGAACGAGGATCCATTGTGCCCCACTGCCAGCTCCTCCTGTCAACAGAAAAGCTAAGTCGCTACCTATTCCTGATAGGATTCCCACTAATCCCACCAGGCCTACTCCCAAAAGGCAAGAACCTACTAGCAGCATGATCATCCTCCTCTCAGCATTGACAAATATGCTCTTACCACCATTTGTATGTCATCTGCGAGATTTCATACCCTACCAAAAAACTTTTCTAACAAAACTTTTTCACTCACTAACGCACACTAAGAACTCGTAATAGACGCATATAAAACTTTGGCGTCGGCAAGTGGGATATGCCCTTACAGGGCTACTCGATAGAGAGCACTCCTTTTCCGGACTCCTTACACTGGATTCTCGTGTGCTCGGCTCCTTTGGGCTCTTTGTACTCAGTCCCTTCGAGTTCCTGTGCTCGACCTTTTGAGCCCCTTTTTAGAGTCCCCCTTTTTAGAGCCCCCCTTGCTGACGCCACAAGTATTTTTAGGAGCATATTGCCCCGTGCATATTATTCTTCTGCTTCCTTTTGTGCCTGCTCGATGATCTTTGTGCTAATCTGAGCGGGAACCTCCTCGTATCTGACAACTTCCATCTTGAAGCTGCCAGTACCTCTTGTCATAGAACGCAGGTCGGTGGCATATTTGAACATTTCGCTCATGAGAACCTCTGCCTCCAGCTTTTGCATACCGTCTTCCCCTGGATTCATGCCCAAAATTCTGCCTCTTCTCCTGTTGAGGTCGCCCATGATGTCGCCCATGTATTCATCGGGCACCAAAACCTCTGCCTTCACGATAGGCTCTAACAGCACAGGATTTGCCGCCGCACAAGCCGCTTTGTAGGAAAGTCTAGCAGCTGATTTAAAGGCAACTTCTTTACTGTCTACTGGGTGATATTTTCCGTCAAACAATGTGGCTTTGACATTTACCATGGGATAACCAGCCAGCACACCGTGTTCCATGCTCTCTTTGAGTCCCTTTTCCACTGCAGGGATATATTCCTTAGGAACCACACCGCCCACGATTGCGTTTACAAATTCGAATTCCTGGTCAGTAGGTTCAAAACGGATGTTAACTACGCCAAATTGTCCAGCACCGCCCGATTGCTTCTTGTGTTTTCCTTCTGCTTCCGCAGCTTTACGGATCGTCTCACGATATGGAATTTTGGGATCCACCAGCACGGCCTCTGCACCAAATTTGTTTTTGAGTTTTTGGCAGATAACATCCAGATGAGTTTCACCCTTGCCGTTGGCAAGTGTCTCGCCTGTCTCTGGCTGTTTGGTAATGATGAAGGCCGGATCTTCCTCTTCCAGTTTGTGGAGTCCAGCAAAGATCTTCTCCTCATCGCCTTTTTTCTTCGCTGTTACGGCCAGGGAAATACAGGGTTCATCAAACTCCATGGCGGGCAGTACACAGGGTTTTCCAGCTGCACACAGTGTATCGCCAGTAGAAGTGTTTTGCAATTTGGCAATCGCCCCAATATCACCTGCGTTCAGGGTAGGCACACTGATGGTCTTTTTACCAAATACTAGGCCAAAGGCACCGCTCTTTTCCCCTTTTTCCTTGGTGGCGTTGTAAAGGGCGGTATCGTTTTTCAGTTGGCCTTGGAGCACTTTAATGATGGAGAGTTTGCCCACAAATGGGTCCGCAATGGTCTTGCACACTCTAGCCACAAACTCCTTGCTGGAGTCGCAAGTGAGCTCCACATCCTGGCCGGATTTTAGATCTTTTGCCACTACAGGCGCTGCTTCTACCGCGCTGGGCAGGTACTCTAAAATGCTGTCCAGCAATAGGCGCACTCCCAAATTAAGAGCAGCCGATGCCACAAATACCGGAATGATATCTCCTTGGCTCACGCCCAGCTTGAATCCCCGTAGGATATCATCTCTGGAGAGCTCTTCGGCCTCAAAGAACTTTGCCATCAGCTCTTCGTCGTTTGCTGCTGCGTTCTCGATAATCTCATCCCGCATCTGTTGGGCCCTCTCTGCTAGATCAGCAGGGATCTCTATTTTGGTAAGGCCGTTGGAGAACTCATAGGCCTTCATGTCTAGCACGTCCACGATGCCCTTAAACTTCTCTCCGTCCATAATGGGCAACTGCATCACGTTGATCGCATTGCCGTATTTATCCTTGAGCTCTTGGGCTACTTTTTCAAAATCGGCATTTTCCTTATCGATCTGGTTGATGAGAAATGCCATGGGCTTGCCATGTTTTTTACAGTACTTATATGCTTTTTCTGAGCCTACGCCAATGCCAGAGGCCGCGCTTGCCAAAATCAGTGCACTGTCTGCCAAATAGTAGGCCTGTACCGCTTCTGCCTCAAAGTCAAAAAATCCTGGTGCGTCGATGAGATTTATTTTATAACCCTTCCACTCTACAGGAGCAACTGCCGCGGAAATGGAGATCTTTCTCTTAATTTCTTCCGGATCAAAGTCCGTTACTGTATTGCCATCTTCCACCTTGCCAATGCGCTCGGTTGCGCCGGAGTGAAAGAGCATCCCCTCCACCAAAGTCGTTTTGCCGTGGCCGCTATGACCTACCACAGCTACGTTTTTAATGTTTTCTGAGCCATAAACTTGCATGTGTTTTCCTCCCGATGTTTCTGTATTTTGAACCACAACCAAAAAGGG
>CAJJPW010000245.1 GCA_905193725.1 uncultured Eubacteriales bacterium | reverse complement strand
AATGCTGGACAAAAAATTGATCGAAAAACACATGGTGGGAGGAAGCTTAGGGCGGCTACCAGTGAGCAAAAAATGGCAGAACCGGATTGCCCACCTGATTTCCGCGCCGGTAAGATGGGCGCTTACTTCCTTTGATCCCATCCCTGTAAAGCGCAGCGATCTGAGCCAGATCATGCAGACCATGAACCAGACGGTCCAAGCCATGATGGAAGGGGATAATGTGCTACTATTTCCAGAGGATCCAAAAGCAACAGAAGAGGGAAAATACGAGACCTCCTCTGTGGGGGAATTCTTTACTGGGTTTGCCCATATGGGGAAACTATACTATAGAAAGACGGGAAAGAGCGTAAAGTTCTATCCGGTTTACGCCAGCAAAAAGAAGAGAACGTTTGAAATTGGCAAACCAATTTGCTATAATCCAAGCGGAAACCAAACCCAAGAGAAAAAGAGAATTGCAAGAGAGCTGCACAGCAAAATGTTAGAGCTCACCCATAGAGGAAATCAAGAGGAATGATGATGGATACACGAAATTTTATTCCCATGACGAGAAGTGAATTAGAAGCGCAAGGCTGCCAAAGGCCGGATTATGTGATTGTGTCGGCGGACGCCTATGTGGATCATCCATCCTTTGCCAATGCGCTGATCGGCCGGTATTTGCAGTCGCTTGGATACCAAGTGGGGATGATTGCCCAGCCGGACTGGAATGATTTGGAGAGCTTCCGGGAATTTGGAGAACCCAAATACGCCTTTTTGGTCAGTGGCGGCAATATGGACAGCATGGTTAACATGTACACAGCCAATAAAAAAAAGCGGCACGAGGACATCTACTCTCCAGGGGCCAAGGCGAATATGCGGCCCAAGCGGGCTACTATCGTCTATGCCAATAAACTGCGGCAAGCATACCCAAAAGTGCCCATCATCATCGGGGGCGTGGAGGCCAGTTTGCGCCGGTTTGCCCACTACGACTACTGGGATGACAAAGTGCGCCGCTCTATTTTACTGGACAGCGGCGCGGATTTACTGGTATATGGCATGGGGGAAAAACCTCTCTTTGAGATCACTCAGGCGCTGGAGGGAGGCCTTGCCATCCGGGATATCACCTATATCAGGGGTACGGCCTATCTAGCCAATGGATTGGACAAGATCTACGAGAAATATGTCTGTTGTCCCTCCTTTGAGGAAGTGGCGCATAGCAAGGAGAAGTACGCGGTTGCCTTCCGCCAGCAGTATTTGGAGCAGGACAGCGTGTCTGGCAAAATCGTGGTGCAGCAGCACGGCACTCAATGGGTGGTGCAAAACCCACCTGCTGAGCCACTCACCCAAGAGGAGATGGACGCCATCTACGAACTGCCCTTCCAAAGAGAGCAGCACCCCAGCTACCAACAGGAAATTCCCGCACTGAAAGAAGTGAAGTTCTCCCTTACCTCGTCCAGAGGCTGCTTTGGAGGATGCGCATTTTGCTCGATTTTCTTTCACCAGGGGAGGTTTATCCAACATCGGTCGAAAAAATCTCTGGTAGAAGAGGCAAAAAAGCTCATTCAAAAGCCGGATTTTAAGGGATATATCCACGATGTGGGAGGCCCTACGGCAAACTTCACTCAAATGCCCTGTGAAAAGTCGAAAAAACAGGGATTCTGCAAGGAAAAGAGATGCCTTGCCCCCAAACCCTGCAAAAATCTCCAGGCAGACCATCGGGAATACGTGGAGATCCTGAGGGCACTGCGGGGGATGGAGGGCGTAAAAAAGGTGTTTATCCGCTCGGGTATTCGGTTTGACTACGTGATGGCAGATAGGCAAAAGACGTTTTTATACGATCTGGCCAAGCACCACGTGTCAGGGCAGCTCAAAGTGGCGCCAGAGCATGTCTCCAGCAATGTTCTGGCCTATATGGGCAAGCCAGACCACGAGGTGTACGAGCGTTTTTTGCAGTCCTTTGAGGCAGTGAGCAAAAAACTGGGGAAAAAGCAGTACGTGCTGCCGTACTTCATGTCTGCCCATCCAGGGGCCCGGCTGGAAGACGCCATTGTGCTGGCAGAGTACATTAGGGACAGTGGGTTTATGCCGGAGCAAGTGCAGGATTTTTATCCCACTCCCGGGACGCTGGCCACCTGTATGTACTACACCGGGCTGGACCCGATGACGGGAAAGAAGGTCTATGTGCCCAAATCCAGTGAGGAACGGGCTATGCAGCGGGCGCTACTCCAGTACAAAAAGCCGGAAAACTACCAGCTGGTGAAAAAGGCGCTGCTCAAAGCGGGGCGGGAGGATCTGATCGGCCCGGGCAAACGCTGTTTACTCAAGGAACGGCGGGCACGCTCCCATTCCAAACAATCAAAAGCACAATGGGCAGGACCTGGGGAACAACATGGTAGCAGGAGACAATCTGATGTCCAGCGGAAGGGGAAGAGCGCATTAGCCCATAATCATAGAAGCGACCAAAGAATGTCTAGCAAAGGGAAAAAACGGGGCAAGAGGCCATGAGACAGCCTGGGAAAGACGCAAACAGCTACCAATTATGCCATTTCTTTGGAAAATGAGAAAAAGCCATATTGCAACGGCCAAAGTTATGTGATAAACTTAAATACAGTATTTTTTTATGAATATCAATAATTATGTGTGAATACATGGAGGAAAAAGATGAGCGCTAATGTAGAACAATTAGAAAAAAACAAGGTAAAAATTGACCTTTGTATTTCCAAAGAGGATTTTAACGCAGCAATGATGAAATCCTATCAAAAAAACAAAGGACGGTTTAATGTACCTGGATTTAGAAAGGGAAAAGCTCCTAAGCCAATGATTGAGAACTATTATGGAGAGGGAGTGTTCTACGAAGACGCGTTTGATATTGCGTTCCCAGAGGCCTATAGTAAGGCAATTGAAGAGAATAAGCTAGAGCCTGTCTCTCGCCCAGACATCACCATCAACAAGATGAGCTCTCAAGAGGGCTGCGAGTTCTCAGTGACCATTGATGTAAAGCCAGAAGTAGAATTGGGCGACTATAAAGGCGTGGAAGTGGAAAAAGTGTCCTACCGGGTACTGGCCAAGGATATCGATAGCGAACTGGAAAGAGTGCAGCAGCAAAACGCCAGATTTGTAGAAGTGGATAGAGAGGCCAAAGAAGGGGACAAAGTCATCATCGACTTTGCAGGCAGCGTGGACGGCAAATTATTTGAAGGCGGCAGCGCAGAAGGCCAATCCCTGGATCTGGGCAGCAAGACATTTATTCCTGGTTTCGAAGAGCAAATTGAGGGTATGAAAGTAGGAGAGGAAAAGGATATTACGGTAACTTTCCCAGAGGATTACCACGCAGAGGAGCTCAAGGGCAAAGAAGCGGTATTCCACATTAAACTCCATGATATCAAGGAAAAACAGCTGCCTGAGCTGGATGACGAGTTCGCCAGCGAGGTCTCTGAGTTTGAGACGCTAGAAGAATACAAAAAGGATATCAAAAAGAAGCTGAAAGAGCAAAACGACAGAAAGGCTAGAACAGAGCTGGAAGATCGGGTGCTGACGAAGGTTTCGGATAAC
>CAJJPW010000244.1 GCA_905193725.1 uncultured Eubacteriales bacterium | reverse complement strand
AAACGCCAGAATAATTCCCCAGGTGGGGGAGGAATAAGCGCCCTATAGTTGGGAGAAACGCCTGAAAGAACAGGAGCATCCCTCAAAAAAAGTGGAAATCCACACGCCCTCAAAGCAGAGAAAAGCGAATCCCACGCCTTGCCGCCCCAGAGACCATAGAAACGCGCTGGTGGGGCCTGTTTGATCGGCTTGCCACTAGCAGCTGTAAGTGGAATTTCCCGCAAAAACAGGGAGGGCAAAACTACGATAAAGGAGCGATTATGAAAAAGACTCTCATCGCCATTGATGGAAACAGCCTCATGCACCGTGCCTTTTGGGCACTGCCGCCGCTCAAGGACAAAAACGGCGTACAGGTCAATGGCATTTACGGATTTTATACTATGCTAATGAATATGGTGGACGGATACCACCCCGACTACTTGGCAGTGGCCTTTGACCTCAAGGGAAAGACCTTTCGCCATGAGGAATTTGAGGCGTACAAGGCAGGCCGGCAAAAGACGCCGGAGGAGCTGAACATCCAGTTTCCTCTTCTCAGAGAATCTCTGGAGAAGATGGGCATTTGCGTCCTCTCCAAACCCAGCTACGAGGCGGACGACATCTTGGGCTGCCTCTCCCAACAGGCCAGCCAGCAGGGCGTCCACACCTATATCCTAACCGGAGATCGGGATTCCCTCCAACTGGTGGGAGAAGAGGTGGAGGTGATCCTCACCAAAAAAGGGGTTACCGAGACGGTGGTGGTGGATACTAAAGCGCTGGAGGAGATGTACGGCCTGGCTCCCCAGCAGATCGTAGACCTAAAGGGCTTGATGGGAGATAGCTCAGACAACATCCCAGGCATCGCCGGGGTAGGGGAAAAGACCGCCCTCAAGCTGCTCCACCAGTACCACACGATAGACGGCATCTATGAACACATCGACCAAATGCCCGCCAACAAGCTGAGGGAAAAGCTGATCGGCGGCAAGGATATGGCCTACCTCTCCAAAAAATTGGCCACTATCGAGAGGGATTTTCCTCTGGATAAGGACCTAAAAGATATGGAGTTTCACGGCTTTGGCAGCGCCGCTCAGCAGGTGTTTGATGAATTCTCCTTTAAGTCCCTGCGCAAACGGGTGGCTGCCCAGCAGGGCGGAGAGAACACCGTTACTCAGGAGCAGACACCCGCCTATGAGACCAGGGAAATCGCCAGCCTGGAAGAGGTGGAACAGGTGGCGGAGCAGCTGAAACAGCTAGGAGAGTTTTCCATGCTGCTGGAGGGGGCCGCCCTGTCCCTCTTTGGAAGGGAACAGGTGAAAATTCCCTGCGAGGACAATCTGCTGTCCACCATAAACTTGGCAGGGGTGCTGGAAACGCTAAAGCCCCTGTTGGAAGACGAGACAATTGGCAAGCAACTCTACGATATCAAAAGGTGGATGCACCTGCTGGATCAGCTGGACATCCGGCTGGCCGCTCCCTATGAGGACGCCATGCTGGCCCAGTACGTGATCAACCCCTCCAAACGGGATTTCTCCATGGAGAAGCTGGCAGACCACTACGAAGTGCAAAAAGACGCCTGCGGTCTTATGGAGATCTGCCGCCAGCAGCGGCAGGCGCTGGAGAAAAACCAGCTGATGAGCGTATTGGAAGATATAGAAATCCCCATGGCCAAAGTGCTGTTCTACATGGAAAAGCAGGGCTTTCGGGTGGATAAAAACATATTAGCAGAGCTGAAAATCAGCTACGAGGGGCAGATTACCGCCCTGGAAAACGCCATCTACCAGTCGGCGGGGGAGAATTTCAACATCAACTCTCCCAAACAGCTGGGTAGCGTGCTGTTTGAGACCTTGGGGCTGCCGGTGATCAAAAAGACCAAAACCGGCTACTCCACCAATGCAGACGTGCTGGAGCGGCTGATGGATCAGCACGAGATCATCCCGCTGATTATGGAGTACCGGGAGATCACCAAGCTCAAGAGCACGTATATCGACGGGCTCATCGCCCTGGCAGGGCCCAGCGACGGAAAGATCCACACCACCTTCCACCAGACCGCCACCGTAACCGGCAGGCTGTCCAGCACAGAGCCCAATTTGCAGAACATCCCCGTAAAGTCCGAAAAGAGTAAGGACATTCGCCGGGCGTTCATCCCCAGCAGAGAGGGGGGAGTGATCATCGGGGCGGACTATTCCCAGATCGAGCTGCGGATTTTGGCACATCTGGCACAGGATGAGCACATGATAGATGCGTTCTTAAAGGGGGAGGATATCCACCGCCGGACGGCGTCTCAGGTGTTCCACGTGCCACCAGAAGAGGTGACACCGCTGATGCGCTCCAGCGCCAAGGCGGTGAACTTCGGCATTGTGTACGGCATCAGCGACTTCGGTCTGGCCCAAAACCTGAAGATCCCCCGGGCCACTGCAAAGGAGTACATTGAGACGTATCTGAAGGAATTTTCTGGGGTCAAAGGGTATATGGATGATATTATAGCAAAGGCCCAGCGGGACGGTTACGTGCGTACCATGTTCGGGCGCATTCGGTATATTGACGAACTCAAATCCTCCAATTACAATGTAAGGGAGTTTGGAAAGCGTGCGGCTCTCAATACCCCCGTCCAGGGGGCGGCGGCGGACATCATGAAAATCGCCACCATCCGGGCGTTTGACGCCTTCCAAAAACACGGCCTGACCTCCAAAATCATCCTGCAAGTCCACGATGAACTCATCGTAGACGGGGTGCGGGAAGAGCAGGAACAGGTGGCCAGCATCCTCAAAGAGGCAATGGAAGGGGCGGCGCAGCTGACCGTGCCCTTAAAGGTCAACGTCTCAGTGGGGCAGAGCTGGGAAAAGGCATAAAATACACCGTGAGAGGGAAATGATAAAAGATGATGCACAAAAAAGTGGTGGGCCTTACCGGGTCGATTGCGTCGGGAAAATCCACTGTGTCCCGGCTGCTGGAGCAGCAGTTTGGCGGGCACATCATCTGTGCCGACAGCGTGGGCAAGGAAGTGGCCCAAAAGGGGCAAGAGGGCTACCGGAAAATTTTAGAGCTGTTCTCCACTGATTTTTTACAGGAAGATGGAGAGCTGGATAGAAAAAAATTGGGCAGCTACGTGTTCGCCCACCCAGAAGAGCTCCAAAAGCTCAACGGGTGCCTGCACCCCATCATCTTAGATACCATCCTCCAGCGGGCAAAAGACCTGACGGGGCTGGTGGTGATCGACTGTGCACTGCTCATCGAGACGGAGCTATATCGCCATGTGGATGAGGTCTGGCTAGTCTATGCCCCCAAAGAGCTGCGCATCCAGCGGGTGATGGCCAGAGATGGTGTGAGCTATGAGGACGCCATCAACCGGGTAAACAGCCAAATGCCGGATGAGCAGAAGAAAAAATACGCCCAACGAGTGATCTTTGGCGATAGAGATGAGGCGTATTTGCTGGAGCAGCTGCAACAAATTTTAGGAGAGCAGAAGGTAATATGAGACATAGAAAGCTGAAAATCCTGCTGATTTGCATACTCGTCATTTTGATTGTGGTATTGGCTTACCTCATCGGCAGGCCATATGT
>CAJJPW010000243.1 GCA_905193725.1 uncultured Eubacteriales bacterium | reverse complement strand
AGACCAGATGGTATATGACCACAGGCAATGGCTTTCCCGCGCCCTGCTATTCCATTTTTAAACTCATGTGGATGAAAAAACATCAACCTGATATCTTTTGCCATATCGATAAAGTGCTGGGTTCTAAAGATTATATCAACTATAAATTAACTGGCCAATTCTATATGGATCCTTCCTATGCTTCTGGTACGGGCGCCTATGATCTCATAAAAGGTGAAATGCGCACCGATTTTCTCGCTGCAGCCGATCTTCCACTTGAGATCTTTCCACAGATTGTACCTTCTCACTTTGTCGTAGGGCATCTTACAAAACATGCTTCTGAAGAAATCGGCCTACCGATGACGACCCTAGTTGCATGTGGGGGTGTAGATAATGCCTGTATGGCGTTAGGTGCAGTAGGCCCAGAGGACGGCAAAATCTACACCTCTTTAGGTTCCTCCAGCTGGGTTCCCGTCAATTCCAAAAAACCAGTACTGGACTTTGAGAAAAAGCCCTATGTCTTTGCCCACATACAGGAGGGGATGTTTACCTCGGCCTTTTCCATATTTGCAGGTGGCAGCTCCTTTGCCTGGGCAAAAGATGTGCTTTGTAAGGATATTAGTGAAAATGTATACGATCGTATGAGCGAGATGGCCGCCACCGTGCCCATTGGTTCGGGTGGGATTTTCTTCAATCCCAGTCTGGCAGGCGGCACCTCACAGGATAAGAGTATTAACATTCGCGGTGCCTTTGTAGGGCTTCACCTGGGTACTACAAGGGAAGCTATGGTACGCGCCACCATGGAGGGCATTTGCATGAATCTTAAGGAGTCCATCCAGTATCTCCAGCAAAGAACCTCTGCTTCCAGTGAAATCCTATTCTGCGGCGGCGGGAGCAAGAGCAAATTCTGGATGCAGATGTTTGCCGATGTATTCCAAATGGATATTATTAAGACCAATATCGACCAAGATGCTGCATCTCTTGGTGCAGCTGGAATAGCCGCTAGAGCAACTGGCATGTGGAATGACTACAGTCCTATTCCCTCTTTACACCACGTCGAGCGTATCAGCAAGCCCATTGCTGAAAACGCCACTGAATATGCCAAGTTACAAGAAACCTTTGTTCATATCTGCGACGTGTTAGCAGATTTAGGTGATTATATGCTGGATAGAAAATAAGGAGGAATATACTTATGATCAGCAAACCTTACTCAACTGAATTTACATTGAACGGCAAGATCGCCGTCATCACAGGAGCGGGCTCCGGCCTTGGCTATGCTACCTCCAAGCTCTTTTCGGAAAAGGGCGCGACAGTATGTATGTTGGATAGAAATGAGCAGGCCGCAAAGGAGGCGGCAGAGGGCATTCAAAATGCATATGCCTATTTTGTAGACGTGGCAGATTACCAAAGTGTCAATGCCACCGTCGACCGCATCATTGAAGAGCACCAACACATCGACGTGTTAGTCAACTGTGCGGGCATTGGCGATATCGCATGGGCAAAGGATTTTGACGAAAAAACATGGCGCAAGGTGCTGGATGTAAACCTATCGGGGACGTTCTTCATGTCTCAAGCAGTGGGCAAAAAGATGATTGCCGCTGAAAACGGCGGAAAAATCATCTGCATGGCCTCTCAAGCGGGCATCGTAGCCATCGACAAACACGTGGCATATAGCGCCAGCAAAGCAGGCGTCATCTCTATTGTAAAATCAATGGCCTACGAGTGGGGGCAATATGGCATACAAGTCAATGCAATCTCCCCAACGGCCACTGAGACCCCTATGATCGTAGGCTACTGGGATGTGGGCAAGGTACACGAAGAAGCCATTGCTGGCACGCCAGCCGGGCGTTTTTGCAAGCCAGAGGAAATTGCCGCAGCATGCGTTTTTCTTGCCAGTGAAGCATCTAATATGATCACAGGCGCTAACTTGGTAATTGACGGTGGATACACGATCCATTGATGATTATGTTTAAGAAAACTGTACTTTTTCGCGACAATATGCTAAAATAATAACATTAGCAGATAGCGTTTTTACAGGCTGTTACTTTCATTTGCGCTATCAATCTATTGCTAAAGATGCCACAAAAGATGATGCTCTTTTAGGTGGAATCGCAATATAGGGAGGATTTATGGCAAGGATACCCGCATATCGAAAGATGTATGCAGATTTAAAGCGCGAAATCAAAAATGGCAACTATCAGCCAGGTTCCTTTCTCCCTACTGAGGCGGAGATGGAAAAAGTATTTGGGGTGAGCCGCACTACCGTGCGCAAAGCCATCAGCATGCTTACCCAAGAGGGATATCTTTCTGTACGACAAGGCCGCGGAACAGAAGTGCAGGATATCTCCACCTCTCAACGGCTCAATACCATCACATCCTTTACCGAGACGTTGACACAGCGGGGGTATAAAGTGACCACCCAGGGATTCTGCTTAGAACAAATTCCCGCTCCCCCGTTTATTCGAGATGCTTTTTCGCTCAAAGAAGGAGATATGGTACATCACTTGCAACGTGTCCAATGCGCAGATGGCACACCCATTTGTATCATTGAAAACTATCTGTCTATGAGTATGGTTCCAGATCTGGATTTTCGGGAAAGTGAGTGCATTAGCCTCTATTCCCATTTGGAAAACCGCTATGGAATCGTGTTAAAAGATGCTATGGAGAATATTACAGCACTTGCTGCGTCGTTTACCGATGCGCAGATCTTGCGTGTCCCTACAGGCACACCGCTGCTCCACAGCACCCGTATTACGTATACAGACCACGGCCCCTTTGAGTATGCCATCATCAATGTAGTGGCTGAGCGGTATGAATATCAAGTGTATCTGACAGGGCGGGCTTAATTTATTAATTCATCGTCAAAATAAGTGCCAGCATTCTGATGAGAAGTGCGGGCATTTATTTTGCAATCTTTTATAGTGTTTATAATCGAAGTACCATGTGCCCCTATTCTGCATAGCCCCTTTTTTCACGTTTACCAAGGTACTATTTTGGGCCATATCGCTATCTTTTGCTTTACAAAACAAAAGATATTTCCTATAATAAGGAATATATTGAAATGCGCAGGAGCACAGACAACGCCTGTTGGAACACAGCCAAGCGAACTGGGATTGGTGCGAGCCCGGTCTGTTTCATCCAAAATAGGTTATCCCTGTGCCAGCACCTCATTTGAACCGGGCAGTTTTTCCGTATGGATACTTTTTATGAGGAAAGACAGCTGCCTCAGTAAAATCAGGCGTTTCCCACGTTACGGGTTTTGAGTGTCAAGAGAGCTCCTCTCTCTTGAAATTTAGGTGGTACCGCGAACTCTTTCGTCCTAATTAGGAGAAAGAGTTTTTATTTTTTTCGGCGGCTGTTTCGAAGCCAACAGGGTAGGCCACAAGTAGGCAAACTGCCACCTAATTGCATTCTACATAAAATATATAAATTGGAGAGATGGTTATGTATGACAAAGTAAGTACGGACTTGAACTTCCAAGAGCGGGAACAGAAGGTTCTGGCATTTTGGAAGGAAAACAATATCTTTCAGAAATCTACTGCACAAAATCAGGGTAAG
>CAJJPW010000242.1 GCA_905193725.1 uncultured Eubacteriales bacterium | reverse complement strand
CTGCCGCTGGCCTTGGGAGAGCTCTTCTCCGTCTCCTGTAAGCATCGTCTGGTAACCGTCAGGCAGTCTTTGGATAAACTGGTCTGCATGTGCCAGGCGAGCAGCCTTATACACTTCCTCATCAGTAGCATCTAACTTCCCAAAACGGATATTCTCCATAATGGTACCTGTAAAGAGATGGGTATCTTGCAATACCATTCCCAAAGAATGACGCAAATCTGCCTTTTTGATCTTGTTGATGTTGATATCGTCGTAGCGGATTTTTCCATCCTGTACGTCATAAAAGCGGTTGATCAAATTGGTAATCGTCGTCTTGCCTGCGCCAGTAGCTCCTACAAAGGCCAGTTTTTGCCCAGGTTTTGCGTAGAGCGAGATATCCTTTAGTACCATTTTATCGTCAGTGTAGCCAAAGGATAAATCATAAAACCGAACATCGCCCTTTAGCTCCGTATAGGTAACGCTACCATCTGCCTGGTGGGGATGTTTCCACGCCCACATGCCAGTCCTCTCTTTACACTCCACGATATTTCCGTTTTCATCTTTGCGGGCGTTTACCAGCGTTACATAGCCATCGTCTACTTCTGGCTCTTCGTCCATCAGTTGGAAAATTCTCTCCGCCCCTGCAAGAGCCATGATGATGGAGTTAAACTGCTGTGCCACTTGCATGAATGGCTGGGTAAAGCTCTTAGTGAACTGCAAGTAAGCCACTATGGTGCCAATAGTGATCCCTCCCACGCCGGACACCAGCAGTATGCCGCCTAAAACAGCTGTCAGCACAAACTGGAGATTGCCAATATTGCCCATTACCGGGCCCATTATGCTGGCATAGGTATGTGCTTTAGAAGAGCTCGTATATAACTTTTCATTTAACTCGTCAAACTCCTCTTCGGATTTTCTCTCGTGGTTGAACACTTTCACCACCCGCTGTCCATTCATCCGCTCTTCTACAAAGCCAGTTACGTCTGCTAAGTCCTTCTGTTGGCTCACAAAGTACTTTCCGCTGTTTCCACCCAGCTTCTTTGCCACCAAATACATCACAAAGATGATGATCACTGCTAAGATAGTCAGTAGTGGGCTCAATACGATCATAGCAATGAAGGTCACAATAATCGTAAATAGAGACATCATCACCTGTGGGATGGATTGGTTGATCATCTGCCGCAAGGTATCCGTGTCATTGGTATATAGACTCATAATAGAGCCATTCGTGTGCTGGTCAAAATACCGAATGGGCAGCGTCTGCATATGCTCATACATCTCGTCCCTCACCTGTTTGAGCACACCTTGGCCGATAACTACCATTAGCCTACTGTAAACATAGGAGCCGATAATTCCCAGCAGAAAAATAGCAGCTAGTACTGTGAGCGCTTGATAGAGCCCTCCAAAGTTCGGATCGGCCTGCCCTACTAGAGGTAAAATATAGTCGTCTAGCAGGAATTTCATTGAGAACGAGACGGATATGGTAGCGATAGAGCAAAGTAGAATACAGACGATGACGATAGCAAACTGTTTTTTATAATTGCCCATTACATATTTTAACAATCGTCCTGCTGTTTTCATGGTGTCTTTCGAGACTTTTGGTTTTTTACTCATCTTCTTCCCTCCCTTTTACCTGGGATTCGTATACTTCACGATAAATCTGATTGGATTTCAACAGTTCTTCGGACGTGCCAACGCCGCTCACTTCACCATTATCTAGTACGATGATCTGGTCCGCATCCTCTAGAGAGGAGACCCTTTGGGAGATAATGATTTTAGTGGTATCTGGAATTTCCTCCCGGAACGCCTTACGTATCAGTGCATCTGTCTTGGTATCCACTGCACTAGTAGAGTCGTCCAAGATCAAAATCTTGGGTTTCTTCAGCAGCGCTCTTGCGATACATAGCCTCTGTTTTTGCCCACCTGAAACGTTGTTGCCTCCTTCCACGATCATGGTGTTGTACCCTTCTGGAAAATCCTGAATAAAGTCGTCCGCCTGGGCTAATCTACATACTCTTTGTACTTCCTCATCACTGGCATGTTCATCTCCCCAGCGGATGTTTTCGTAGATAGTGCCAGTAAACAACACATTTTTTTGGAGCACCACAGCCACTTGATCTCTCAGCGCTTTCAGGTCATAATCCCTCACATCATGGTCTCCCACTTTCACAGAGCCGTTCGTTACATCGTAAAGCCTGGGGATCAGCTGTACTAAGGTGGATTTTGCACTTCCCGTTCCACCGAAAATACCGATCATCTGGCCGGACTTAATATGCAAATTTACATCTTTTAGAGCCAGTTTTCCATCTTTCCCGGCATAGGTAAAGCTCACATTTTCAAAGTCGATATCTCCATTTGCCACTTTGGTGAGCGCCCCTTCTCTATTTTGCATCTCTGGCACTTCTTTGAGCACTTCTGTGATACGATCTGTAGATGCCTGAGCAATCATGATGAGCACAAAGACAAAGGATACCATCATCAGAGACATGAGAATTTGCAAAGCATACACTAAAACGCTGGTCATTTCCCCTGCTTCCATACTGCCAAATACAATGGCCTCTCCTCCAATCAAGACCATGATGAGAATAACCGCGTACATCACAAACATCATGATGGGGTTGTTAAATGCCACTATTTTTTCTGCCTTCGTAAACAGCCGGTAGACGGTCTGAGAAATCTTATTGAATTTCTTAATTTGATGTTCTTCCCGCACATAGGCTTTGACAACTCGCGCAGCATTCACATCCTCTTGTACATCATTGTTTAAGATGTCGTACTCGTCAAACACTTGAATAAAATACTTATGCGCCTTTTTAGATATCAGGAGGAGTGCACCCCCCAATATAGGTATGGCTACTAAGAGGAGTAGTGCAATATCCATATTGATATTTACCGTCATAATCCAAGAAAGTATGATCATGATGGGTGCTCTAGCCAGCAGCCGAATGGTCATCATATATGCCATCTGCACGTTGGTAATATCCGTTGTCATTCTCGTCACCAAACTGGGCGCCGAGAAGTGATCAATATTTTTAAAGGAAAATTCCTGTACCTTATAGAAAATATCATGGCGCAAATTTTTTGCATACCCTGCTCCTGCCTCTGCGGCAAATTTTCCAGCTAGCACGCCAAAAAGCAGAGCTAACATCGCCATGACCACTAATATAGCCCCCATTTCGATAATATAGTTTAAATTTTTCCCTTGAATTCCCGTATCGATAATCTTAGCCATTTGAAAGGGAATGAGGACTTCCATCAACACCTCTAAGGCGACAAATATGGGCGTCAAAATGGATTGTTTTTTGTACTCCCTGATTGATCGAAATAACAATCTATTCATACTTACCTCCTTTTATCTATCTTATAAACTTTGCTCATTTGTAACATTGTAATACATCTGTGTCAGGTAGCGTCGTAAATTCTCCTGGTCTTTTTTTGTCAGTCCCTTTAAAAGCAGCTTTTCCATCTGCTCTCTATGGTTCATCATCTCGCTGATAAATCCCTCCTCTTTTCCCGTTAGGGAGACTATTTTTATTCTTCTATCTTGTTCTCTAATAGATGTGGTAATAAAACCCTTTTCCTTCAGTAAACGTAAAATATTTACG
>CAJJPW010000241.1 GCA_905193725.1 uncultured Eubacteriales bacterium | reverse complement strand
CCCAGCAGGATCAACCCCCGCTTGAGCGCCTCCCGCACCACCGCCTGAGAGATCTCCACTCCCGGCGTCCGCTGCTCCTTGCTCCGGACAAACTCCATGCCGTGGATGATGCCAAACTCGGTAACTTCCCCCACCGATGGGTGCCGCTTTTCGATCTCCCGCAGGCCCTCTGTCATCTGCTTGCCCAGCTTGCGGGCATTTTCCAGCAGGTCGTTTTGCTCGATTTGGTGGATGGTCTCCAGCGCCGCCGCACAGCCCAGAGGATGCCCGATGTACGAGCAGTAGTGCCGGTCGGGCTCGTCGTCCCATCCCTCATACAGCTCCTTCTTGGCGATTACCGCTCCCAATGGCCACATGCCAGCTGTCAGGCCCTTGCCCAACACCTCCATGTCCGGCGTAACCCCGTAGTGCTCGCTGCCAAACCAGTGGCCGCTGTAGGTGAAGGTGGGGATGTTGTCCTCGATCATCAGCACTCCAAAGTCGTCGCAGATCTTGCGCAGCTCTGGGTAGAACTCAGCAGGAGGCTGAATGCCGCCACCGTGGCACTGGTAGGGCTCTACAAAGATGGTGGAGACCATGGTGTTATCGGTGGTGTCATTGCGCCATCCCGTGTGGGAGAGTTCGAACATTTTGCGGATGTACTTGGTGCAAAACATTCCACAAGAAGGATATTCCTTGTCAAAGTAACAGTGATAACAGTGGGGGTAGGGCACTTTGATGACCTCCTGCCCCGCTGGGATGTTGTCTACAAAGTTGGAGTACCCGGTGAGCATGCTGGTGAAGATGGAGCGGCCGTGGTAGCAGCCGTAAAAGGTCATCACCGCGTTGCGGGTCCGCTTTTTGATGGAGATGTTGTGGTAGTAGGCCAGCTTAGCCGCCAGATCGCACATGGGGCCGCCCCCCACGTCGAACATCACCTTGCTGTTATTTTTCATGGTTCCCGGGGCGATGGACACCAGCTTTTTGGCCAGCTCTACCCGGGGAATGGTGGGGTAATCCGGCGCAAAGGCCACCGTCTTGGACTGCTCAAACATGGCGTCCAACACCGGCTGGGGCCGCATCCCCAGGTTGCCCGCCGCCATAGAGCCCCCAATATCCAGGTATTCGTTGCCGTCTATATCCCGCAGCATGGCCCCCTCTTGGTAGGTGATTACCGGGGTGAGCTGCTGCTTGCCGCCGCCGTACATGCCGATTTTGGTGCCGCATCCCAGAGATTCCACCTGGGCGATCTCCCGAAACAGCTCCATGGATGTCTCCCCAATGGAGTGTTTGCCCGCAAACATCTGGTCGCTCTGGCTGGGCCCTCCTCCGCCATTTGTGTTCTCAATCATCATTTTTTCCTCCTTTTTTTTGCAATGTCATCTCGAATTCGTCCATATGATCATAACTCCAGAGTTGAAAATGTTATCGTTTACATTTTTAGGTACAAAAAATACACCTGCCCTTTGATGAGCAATCTTTTCAAAAAAAGCTATTCAGCTGTATAGGGTTTGCCACACGAACCGCCGATTTTCAGCTTGACAGGAAATACGATCTTGCGCGCCTCGCCGGTGTACTCGCCGCTGATGCGCTCTAGGATCATCTTGGCTGCCAGCTCTCCCATTTCCTTTTCTGGGCGGTCGATGAGAGTAATAGTAGGTTGTAGGTGCTCCGAAAAGCTAAAATTATCAAATCCAATGAGGGAAATTTCCTGTGGAATGGAGATGTTCATGTCTCGCAGCGCCCGATACGCGCCGATGCACATCAGGTTGTTGTGGGCGATAATCGCCGTAGGCCGCACTTTGCAGGAGAGCAGCTTAATGGTGGCCTGATAGGCGTTTTCCTCTATGAAATCGCCGTCCACCAGATACTCTTTTTGCACTGGCAGGCCGTTTTTCTCCATGCCCATGTAAAAGCCCTGGAGGCGCTCAATGCCGTTGGAGTCGAAATCCGTCCCCTTGATGAGGCCAATGCGCCGATGCCCCAGCCCCGCCAGGTAGTCTACCTGCCCGATGGCCCCGCTTACGTTGTCTATCACCACGCTGTCTGAAGACAGGTTCTTCACCCATCTATCCAGCTGCAAGATGTATACGCCATTTTTTTTGATCTTCTCCAAGGTCTTCTCGCTGGGCCCTACAAAGCTGGCCACAATGCCGCTCACCTTGTAGGAGAGCATGTGCTCAATGGCGTCGATCTCCTGATCCACATCCTCGTTGGTGTTGCCGATGACCACGTTAAAGCCCTGTTTTCTGCACACCGGCTCAAATCCGGAATACACGTCTATGAAAAAGGGGTTGGAGAAATTGGAGATCAAAAACCCAATGTCGCTGGAACGAGATCTTCTCAGGTTATGGGCGAAGATGTTTTGCACATACCCATTTTCCTCTATTACCTTTTCCACATGCCTGCGCGTCCTCTCCCGCACCTTTGGGTCTCCGTTGATCACTCGGGAGACGGTGGCGGTGGAAACGCCGGCTAAACTTGCTATCTGTTTTAAATTCATTTTTTGTCCCTTGGAAAGTCTAAAATGTCATCGTTTACATTTTTTATTATAAAAACCATTTAATATGTTTTATATATTAGCACTTCCCTCTCCTCTTGTCAACAACTTTTTCAAAAGTTTCTGTTCTCCACAGGTTTTGCACCAAATTCACGCAAAAGGGCTCTCTTTCCCCTTCCATCTCTGCTACCATAACAGCCTGTCATCCCCAACATGGCAAATCCCCTCACCACACCCATCCAGCGCGAATAGCTGGCTGTGTCCCGGTGTTATGGGCAAAATCGCGTTTACATTCTCTCTCCTCCCATAGTATAATATAGGTAATTATTTTGTGTTTTAAGGAGGATTGAATCTTTTATGCTTTGTCCCAATTGTCAATCAGAAATCCCTTATGGCAGTATCTTTTGCCCTTCCTGTGGAAAAAACTTGCAAACTACCTCCCCTGGCCCAGCGGCACACCATGACAGCGAACCAAAATCTGACAAGAGAACGGATCGCTGGTATCTGAAGCTAGTGGCGGGTCTCATGGGATTTGTGGCTTTTATTCTACTCCTGTTCACCCTGTTTGGCTCGGCGGGCGTCTATATCAGCAGTTTCCCCTTTACTTTCAACGCATTTTTCGCCCTATTGTTGCTGTTCACCGGGGGTATTTGCCTGCTGATCGGCTTCATCCTGTCGCTGTGCCTTAAAAAAGTACCCGGCCTGTTTGTGGCCACAGTGGCCCAATTGGCCGTCAGCACCATACTGATGATGGACTTATTTGCAGGCCAGATGTCCATCGCCCTTTCCATTCTGGGCTTCGGCTACATCGCCTGTCTAATCCTCTGCATCATTGCCATGGTCTTGGGTTTTTGCTCGTATCCCGCCTATACCAAATACAAAGTGAGATAAATGAAGATCCCCGGTTCAACGCCGAGGATCTTTTTTATTTGCGGCTTTTTCATGCAGAAGTTCCTTTTCTGCTGCAATAGAGCCACCTGTGCTTTCACATGTCTTCCCAAGGGAAACTTCCGTTGCGCCCATGGACCTACCCCATCCATAGCGCCGTCTCACGTTACAACCTAACCGTCAATGCTTCTAAGACCCCTCAATGGTCTCCCTACCACAT
>CAJJPW010000240.1 GCA_905193725.1 uncultured Eubacteriales bacterium | reverse complement strand
CATGCCAACTAATAATAAGACGCCTGTTTGGCTGTAATAAAGAGATGAAATAGCTTGTATCACTCCAACGATGCCAAATGCTATCAACACCCCGCCACTATAAAAAAGGAAATATCTTTTCGCAAAGTATATTCTTGCTCCTTTTTCTGCATGAAAAAACAGAAAAAAGAAATCTAGAACTGCTGCCAAAGAGAGAAGTCCTATTGAAATAAAAAACTTACCAATTTCAATGGCATGAAATAAAGAGAATGCTTTATAAAAAAAATTAATAATTGCACCTAATGTTCCCAAAAACAATAAAATACTTAAGGAATACTCGCGATAGGCCCTTGATCGCGCCTCCTCAGTGGCTCTTGGATCATCGGGATCAATTTGATAAGAGATATATGGCATATGTTTCTCCTTTAATATGATAGTTGGATTCCACATTTACTGCAGAACTTACTTCCTGGCAATAATTTAAAACCACATTTTGGACAATATGGTGACATGCCATTATGATTAGTCGTTTTATCTTTCTGATTTGTAACATCTGTAAGAGGCAATTCAAAGGGGCTACTAAAAAAGCTACTATCAATTACATTATTTTGTTTTATTTTTGTCAGTTTATCTTTTGGTATAGCCACTGCCTCTATAATAAATGCTATAGAATCTTTAAATTCTCTAGTTACCGAGTATCCTGTACATCCAAAAGCGACAGGTTGCGCCTTCTGCAAAAGCACCTCATTTTTTACAATTTCCAAATTAAATGCTTGTTTTTTCTGGCTAATAATTTGGTTAATACTTTTAAGATCTGACGCTACTTTTTGTATCTGATCATTAATGATTTTTCTCCTTTTAAAATCTAACAAACCAATTTTGGTTTTTTTCTGTATGAGTGATGCTTGGTCATTATTTAGTTGCTGGCATTGGATCAGCTCAACCATACTGTCTCTTTGTCTATACAAGTCATCTATTTTTTGATATAAGCTAATAGCATCTGTG
Source organism: uncultured Eubacteriales bacterium (assembly GCA_905193725.1). Lineage (GTDB taxonomy): Bacteria > Bacillota > Clostridia > Christensenellales > Christensenellaceae > CAJJPW01. The sequence continues at coordinate 2,632 of CAJJPW010000240.1, read as the reverse complement.
GTTGCCTGTGTTACATTTTCAGGTACAGTTCTTTTTTCATTATATAGGCTGATTTGATTTTTATTGTACTCAATTGCCCACTTTTCTGCATCTTCATATTGCCTAAAGATTCTAGGATAATTTTCTGTAGTTAAATCCTTAAAACTGAGTTTTCCAATTTTAGAAGATTGCCAAGGTTCTAGGTTAATACAATTCGGACATGGTTTATCAAAGCCATTGATAGCTGAAGAATAATAGTGCCCTAGAGCAATTGTATTGCTTTTTTTTATATGAGAGGCGAGAATTGTTTTTGAGTATTTGCAAGATTCAATGCGCTTAATTTCCTCTTCGATTGCTAAATCTGCAGTTTGGCTAGCGATTGCTTGAGCCTTTTTTTGTGAAAAAGAATATGACTTTTGGGCCGATGCCTCAATTTTGACAACGGATAGAACTGGACAACCGCAATTAGAGCAAATATGCCCCATAATAACCGGTTGTTTTTTCGTGGAAATAATGGAACCTGACATAACGACCTCATTAAAAATAACAAATATATGGAATCTATTTACTATAATATAACATAATTATCGAAATTTTACTAGTTTTTTCGAAAAAAATATAGTTAAATGCCAAACTTAGCAGATTGAGAAAGCTGGCTACTGGTTCGAACGGATAGTATAATAAAGTATTAATGAAAAATTTGATCTATACAAAGCAATTTCACTGGAGTAAAATAAAAAATGTCATCTATTCATAGTGGCAAGGCGGATGGCAATTGAATTTCACAAGGAGTCTTTCAAAGATTTAAGAAATGTCCCTTACCGAGTATTATGGACAAAAGATCTAAGCGTAAAGGAGTAACGGATAAGATGAAATACGATGTTGTTGCATTTGGAGAGAACTTAATTGATTTTGTGCCGGCAAAAGAACAGACAGAGGATAAGCTCACCTTTTCCGGCTTTCCGGGAGGCGCCCCGGCAAACGTCCTAGCATGTGTGGCAAGACTAGGCGGCAAAACTTCCTTTATTACCAAAGTGGGAAATGACGTCTTTGGGCGATTCCTGCTCAAGACATTTCATCAATACCAGATTGATACCTCTCATGTGATCTTGTCAGATGAGTACCCCACCACACTAGCCTTTGTAGCGCTGGACGAAGCGGGAGATCGTGAATTTAGTTTTTATCGAAATCAAACGGCAGATGTGATGGTCAATAGGAGCGAAGTGGATGTAGATGTGTTAAGGCAGACGCGAGTATTTCATTTTGGCTCGCTCTCTCTCACCAGCCCTGTGGCCCGAGATACTACATTTTATCTGTTGGAATTGGCAAAAAAGGAGAACGTCTGTATTTCCTACGACCCTAATTTGCGCGCATCCCTTTGGAATAGCTTAGAGGAAGCCAAGGAACAAATGCTGCAGGGAATGCGGTGGGCGGATATTGTCAAGGTGTCCGAAGAAGAGATCCAATTTTTGACGGGGATAGAGGACATAAAGGAAGGAGCAAAGGCCCTATATCGAGATTATGGGCTAAAATTGTTGGTGGTAACCCTGGGCAAAAATGGATGTCTGTGGTATGCCAATGGGGAGTTTGGAAAAGCAGAGGGTTTCCTGGTAAATGCTGTGGATACCGTAGGCGCCGGAGACGCTTTTTTTGGCTCGGTATTATCCGGACTGTTAAGGTATGATTTTAGTCAACTGGAGAGTATGAAAGCAAGTGAATTATACGATGTCATGCGCTTTGCCAACGCCGTTGCGGCATGGGGGAATCTCCTCTCTGCCCTCAAGAAGTGAAGTATCGAAGTTTTTGGGTACAGAGGAGCGCTAAATAGTGAAGGACTTGTTGGTGAATAGCAGATCAATAGAAAAAATAGTAGTAGATGGTCCAGTAAATTATTATTTTAGAATAGAAAAATGGGAAAGAACTGTGGGATTGACACAGTTCTTTTCTCTACAGGGAGGACGCCCGCGCCTCGATTTTCATAGCTAGCGTCTATTTTTCACACAAATAGGGCTCACCCATTTAAATTTCTACCGAAGTATCTTTTCATAATAAAGCTGTCAATACCGTAGAAATATCCTCATTTATACAAATGGCACGCCTGGAAATCTCACTGGGACAAGCTGCTTCCCCTTTATTAATACAGGCGTAGATGGCGTTGGGATTTTTGGCTGTCATTTGCCAGAAAGGATATTTGATGATCACGGGCGTGTTACCACCTACTCCAAGTTCTAAAAGCAAGATGTGATGGAAAGAGTGGCGACGGACAAATTCTTCATAGCGTTGGGCGGCAGCATACCAACCCTCATCCTGTACAAAGGACATATCTGAGCGCAGATTCATGGTCATGGGGGCGCCACAATGGGGGCACATGGGGATCAGCTCTGTGGGGACTTTCATATCCTGTTGCTGTGCTACCATCTTTCGAACTGTAGCCTCATTGTCGTACGTTTTTTGGTGGCAGGGTTTAGAACATTGCCATAGACCGTAATCACCTTGGGTATAGAATAGCCGCTCTTTCTCAAATCCTGCAAGCTGAAACTGGTGATCTACATTGGTGGTAAGGACAAAATAATCCTTGCCTTTTACTAGCTTTAATAAGTCGATATAAGGCCTGCCCACACCTACCTCATACCGATTAACGAGGATGTGGCGG
>CAJJPW010000239.1 GCA_905193725.1 uncultured Eubacteriales bacterium | reverse complement strand
GACTGCTGCAGTAGATACCCCAGTAACTAATGGGTCTGTAGACATCTCGGTACGTCTAGATGATCAACAGGCAGGTGCACTATGCGCGCAAACGATTGTAGAGAAGTTGATTGAAAAATATGGTGAACCGAGGGGCACAGTCGTAAATATTTATGGAAGACAAAATAGCGAAGGATGCCGCTTGTGCAAACAGGGCTTTGACCAAGTGATGGCAAATTACCCGAAAATTGAGTGCATCTACGCATATGGAACCACACCGAAAGAGGCAATGGAATCTATGGGAGAGGTGATAAGCCAACCCGACATTAAGATAGACGCCATAAACGCCTACAGCGACAGCATGATGACAAAAGTAGTGGAGTTGTTAAAGGAACAAGAACTTTGGAAGACCGGTCAAGAAAAAGGACATATTATCATTGTCACAATTGATGGAGATTATATGGCCCTAGAATATATACGAGAGGGATATTACGATGCAACGGTGGGTCAGGATGCTGCCGCTTTTGGTGAAATAGCAATGGAAATGCTGGAAAACTATATTTTTCAGGGGAAGGAAATCCCCTTAGGGGAATATGTCAACGAAAGATATGTGTGGGAAACATGCAATATTGTAGATAGCGCCTCCGGCCCCATGGTGCTAATCCCTGGTTATCTCATTACAAAAGACACAGTGGAAGATGAAAGACACTGGGTAAATCGCGCCATAAACGAATGGAATCTGCTTTACAGAGCGGAGAAATATGAAAATAATAATAGATAATATATTATATGGATAAAAGAATAGGAATCAAGAGCTTTGCATTTTGATGGGATGCAGAGCTCTTTTATTTATTCCAATCATATGATGCGATTGGAAAAGCTACTAATCATTCAAAATGTGTCTTTGGCCTTGATTTTTAAACTGTGCGCTCTAGATCATTTTTATAAAAAAAAACGGGATCGCTATGAAAACAATAAAATCAGAGGGATATTTTTAAAAGTTAATCGTATATTATCTCAATTTGAATTGAAGTAAAATAAATATGAACTTCACGAAAAGCAATTTCACGATTTCATCATCGAAACAATAATAAATACGGAAAAATAAAGGATAGGTATTCCTTTATTGAAATAAAAGAATGGAGGAAAATTAATGAAAAAAAGGTTGAAAATGTATTCTGTCATCGCCTGTCTGATGGCCGTGATGACAGCCTTCACCATGCTGGTAGGAGGATGTGCTACAAGTGTAGCGGAGGATGGAACTCCTGATACCAGCCTTGAGGCAAAAGAAGCTGCCATGGAAAATGGGAGCGGTGAAGAAGGCGAGGGTGTAGTCGCCTATTGTGGACTGACGCTGCAAAGCTTTTTCTTCTATGTGGAAGAAATGGGAGTGAGAAAAGGAGCTGAAGCGCTGGGAATGACATTGCTCACAAGTAATGCAGAACTGGATGCAGCAGCCCAAACAACGCAGATGGAGAATTATATTACACAAGGTGTAGATGTATTGGTTATTGATGCGGTTGATAGTGAGGGGATTACTGATACCATTAACAAAGCCAAAGATCAGGGGATATACACCGTAGCTGTGGATACTCCCATTACCATGGGGAATGTAGATATTGGTGTTAGATTGGATGACGTACAAGCTGCAAGTATATGTGCAGAGTACATTGTAGAAGATCTGATTGAAAAATACGGCGAACCAAAAGGGAAAGTGGTGCAATGTGTGGGCCGCCAAACCAGCCAAGGCTGCAGAAACCGTAAGACTGGCTTTGACGAAGTGATGGAAAAATATCCTGATATTGAGGTCATTGATATCATGAGCGAGACTCCAACAGATGCCCATAACAATTTGTGCAATGTGCTGAGCACTGATCCGGATATTGATGCCCTCTATGCCTATACGGATTCTCTATCCGAATCGCTAGTGGAAGCGCTGCAAAAGAATAACCGTTGGGCAAAGCGCGGTGAGGAAGACCATGTGACCTTTGTGGGCATAGATGGTTCCTCTTACTTCCTCAATCAAATTAAAGAAGGATATTTCGATGCCAGCTCAGTACAGGATGGGGCGTGCTTTGGAGAACTAGCACTGGAGCTATTGGGCGAATACACTATGCAGGGCAAAGAAATTCCCCTCGGCACCTATGAAAATGACAAGTATGCCTGGGAGGAGTGCGAAATTGTGCAGACTGATGCGGGCCCTGTGGCAATGATCCCCGGATATCTTTGTACAATAGACAATGTAGATGACCCAAAGCACTGGGCAAATCGGGCCGTTAGCGAATGGGGAATGGATCCTAACGTTGGAGGTTGAAGGTAGCTTTTTTGATGGGATGGCAAGCTTTGCGTTTGGATGTTGCAAAGCTTGCCGTTCAATAAGAGCAAATAATCAAGGAAAGAGAATTTGAGATGGAAAATATACTGTTGAAAGTTGAGCACGTCAGCAAAAGTTTTGGCCCGACAAAGGCATTAGTAGATGTGAATGTGGAAATCCCAAAGGGTACGATACATTCCTTTATTGGCAAAAATGGAGCGGGCAAATCAACACTAGTCAATATCATTGCAGGCGTATATAATGCAGATACAGGTAAGATCGTATTTGACGGAAAGGATATGCGGCAAAAAACAATATATGACCGTCAACAAGAGGGAATACGTATAGTGACGCAACACGCAAGCGTTATTCCTGAATTGACTGTTGCAGAAAATATATGCATTGGAATGTGGCCTAGGAGCAAATCTGGAATGATAGATTGGAAAGCGATCAAAAAACAGGCAGCCGAAATTCTAGAGGAATATGGCATTGCGTTGGATCCCCATTTACCTATGTCGGAGCTGGGATCGGTGATGCAGAGAAAAATAAACATTGTCAGATCTTTGTTTGGCGGGGGAAAATTGATCATTTTAGATGAACCGACTACATCACTTTCCTCACAGGATAGGGAAAACCTATTTGAATTTGTCAATAAGCTGGCGGAAAAGGGCGTTACATTTATTTTTATATCCCATTATTTGGACGAGGTTTTAAAGCTATCCTCAGAACCACAAAATATTTCAGTGATTCGAGATGGGAAAATTATTCCATTGGCTTCCAATACAGAAAGGATAACGCAAACTCATCTTGCCCATATGTTGGCAGGAGAAAAGGTAGAGCTTACCCAGCGAATTCAGCCTAAGTTGGAAGATCAAGTGGCCTTAGAGTGTAAAGGGTTAACAGCAAAGAATCTAAAAAATGTCTCTTGTTCTATTAATAAAGGGGAAGTAATCGGTTTAGTGGGATTTCCCGATTCTGGAGCACAGGAGCTGATGAGGGCCTTATATGGGCTCAATAAAATTACAGACGGCAGTATTGAACTGAATGGAAAAAGAGCAATGATTAAAAAACCGGCAGATGCAATTAGACAGGGCATTGTATATGTGTCGTATGACAGACATGCTGAGGGGATAGTTAAGATGCATTCGGTTAGGGAGAATATCGGTTTGCCTGTGCAAAAAAGAAAGCTAAGAAATAAAATAGGGTTGATCTCTGGAAAAAAAGAGCAGGCATTGGCAAATGAAATGATTGAGTTGTTCAATATTAAAGTAAATAATACAGAGGACATATTAGACTCTCTTTCTGGTGGGAACCAGCAAAAAGTCGTCATAGCAAAGGCAATTTCCTGTGAAC
>CAJJPW010000238.1 GCA_905193725.1 uncultured Eubacteriales bacterium | reverse complement strand
GGAGCAGCCACTGCAGGGGCGTGTAACTGCATCAATTGGGCGGTGCAGATGCTGTTTGGAGGACAATACGGGTATGCCCAGCTGGAAAAGGACCCAGTAAATGTGGAAAAATGCCCGTACTTTCTGCCGTTTTTATATGGTGAGAGATGTCCAGGGTGGAACGATGGCCGCAGAAGCACTTTTTTTCAGCTGGATGGCAACCACACGCCTAGGGACATCTATTATAGTGTACAGGAAGGGGTACTATTCCACATCAAGCAATGCTTTGAGGAACTCTGCCATCTGGTGGGGAAGCCGGAAATGATCATGGTATCGGGCGGTATTGTGAATTCCAACCGCTGGATGCAGCTGCTGGCGGATATTCTAGAACTGCCCATATATGAGGATGGGGTATCCCAAGCTTCTCTGTTAGGGGCGGCAGTGCTGGCGCACAAGGCCATGGTACCTGCCCGAATATGGCCGGGCCCAAATCCGCAAAAAACTTTTTATCCCCATAAAGAGGCAGCAGAGCTTTTGAAAAAACGGTATCAAACCTATTTAGAGTACTACGCAGCCACCACATAACAGAGCAGTATAGCCCATGCCGCCCATAAAACCCGCCTCTAAGGCGGCGTGATGAGGCAAGCTTCTCACGCTTTATTTCGACTTAAAAAGAGACACAAAAAAACGCATGATTTCATGCGCTTTTGTCTTGTTTCTAATGAATGATCTAACGTTATATTGCACGTTGTACTTTACCAGAGCGCAAGCACCGTGTGCATACGTACTTGGTTTTCGGTGTGGAACCCTCAATCACTCTCACTTTTTGTACGTTGGGAGCCCATTTTCTCTTGGACTTTCTATGTGAGTGAGAAACCTTATTTCCCGAAATAACACCCTTGTTGCAGATTTCGCAATATTTAGCCATGGTAACACCTCCTTAGGAGTTTAACGTTCGAACAGCAATTAGTTTACCACTTTTCCAGCGGGATTGCAAGCATTCTATCAATAAAAATTGCGAAAATTCTCAGCTTTTTACGATTTATATTGAAATAATACGGGCAAGTAAGATATAATAGAGGCGTATAATAAGAGTTAGAAGGAGGTTACGCTATGAGCGCAGTTTTACAAAATAATAGAGGAAAGATTATTTATTCAGATGATTGCATCTCCAGCTTAGCAGGGGTTACGACCACGGAATGCTATGGCGTAGTGGGCATGTCTTCCCAAAAGGCGACGGATGGCATTGTGCAACTTTTAAAGGGAGAAAATCTCAAAAAAGGCGTAATTGTGAAGACGGATAATTCAGATGTAGTCACAATTGATCTCTTCATCATCGTAGAATACGGCGTCTCCATTGCAGCAGTAGCTTCCAGTATCATACAGACAGTGAAATACAAAGTGGAAAAGGCTACGGGGCTCAACGTGAAACAGGTAAACGTCATGGTAAATGGCATTCGCGTGCAAAATTAGCCATAGCCACTATAGTTTGATACTTCAAAGGGGGAACTACATTTGCAAGAGTATATGGTGAATGCGCAGATGTTTAGGGAGATGGTTCTGGCGGCGGCCAATTTGCTGGAACAAAATAAGGAGAATCTGGATGCACTCAATGTCTTTCCTGTGCCAGATGGAGATACGGGAACGAATATGTCTCTTACTATGCTTTCTGCTGCAAAACAAGTGAACGAGCTCAATACCAATAAAGTAGGAGAAATAGTCCATGCCTTATCCCAGGGTGCGCTGAGAGGCGCCAGGGGAAATTCAGGCGTTATTTTATCCCAACTATTTCGGGGATACGCCACTGCCATCGAAAAAGACAAGGAGTCCATAGAGCCTAGGGATTTAGCTAGGGCTATGGAGCAGGGAATTCAGGCTGCTTATAAAGCAGTTATGCGGCCAAAAGAAGGCACTATTTTGACGGTGGCAAATGCAATGGCCGAGGCAGCCAAACGGTGTACCTATACCAAATCCAGCATTCCCCAGATGCTAGATGCTGTGTTAGAACAGGGAGCTCAAACCCTCAATAAAACCCCGGAAATGCTGCCCGTCTTAAAAGAAGCCGGTGTAGTAGATGCAGGTGGCGCAGGTCTATTGACCATCTATAAGGCCTTTAAAATGGCGATTGATGGGGAAAAGATCGAATACATCTTAGATTTCAGTGCGCCCAAACAGCAAATAGGCGTGCAGACGGCAGATATCTCTACAGGTGATATCGAATTTGGCTATTGCACGGAGTTCTTTATCAAAAACCTCCATGAGGATGTGGATCAGGCGCGTATCGATGCATTTCGGGATGGACTCATGAAAATCGGAGACTGTGTGCTGGTAGTGGGAGACCCGGAGCTGGTCAAAGTCCATGTGCACACCAATATGCCAGGAAGCGCGCTGCAAAGAGCGCTGCAACTAGGTGAACTGAGCAAAATCAAGATCGACAATATGCGGGAGCAGCATAACGAGATCATCAATAGTGAAGGCCCATCTGCCCCGATAAGCGCAGCTTCCGCTGAGCAAAAGGAGATTGGGACCATTGCTGTGGCTGCCGGAGAGGGCGTCATCAATGTATTTAAAGATTTAGGCATCGACTATATGGTGGAAGGCGGGCAATCCATGAACCCCAGCGCTGAGGATATCGAGCGGGCAATCGATTGCGTACCGGCAAAGACCATCATCGTCCTGCCCAATAACAAGAATATCATCTTGGCGGCTCAACAGGCCTCCACTATGACTTCTAAAAATGTCATGGTGGTGCCGTCCAAATCCATTCCCCAGGGAATTAGCGCGATTTTGGCCTTTGACGAGGAAAAAACTCCAGAGGAAAACGAACAGAAGATGACAAGGGCACTGGCCGATGTGAAGACAGGGTCTGTAACCACGGCGGTCCGGGATACCACCCTCAATGGCAGCCAGATTGCCAAGGGAGATTTTATCGGTCTGCTGGAAGGCGACATTGTGGTAGATACCAAAGACCTGATGACCTCCACGTTGGAGCTCCTAGCGCAGATGGTGGATGAGGATTCCAGCGTAATCACAGTATTTGCAGGGCAGGAGGTCTCAGAGGAGACGGAACAAACCCTGAAAGGCACATTGGAAGAGAAATTCGACATGTGTGATGTGGAAGTGGTGCGAGGAGATCAACCAATATACCACTTCATCATTTCCGTAGAATAGGGGGGCTACCACCGGGGGCTACTGAACAAGGGCTACCACCGGGGGCTACTGAACGGGGCTACCACCGGGCTAAGAAGGGGAAGCTACTGAGAAGTTGCCAGCGGGTGTTGACGCTTTACGCAGGAGTGGTGTGTTAAGATAGGCTGTTGACGGACTCTAAGCTTACTAAGGAGGTCACTAAGAGAACCTTAGGGCTAGGAGCGGCTGTGGGGCGGTTTAGGAGACCTGTGGGCAGCGCAACGGCGTAGTGGCTATATCCCACACAGTAAACAAATAGACGGAAGAGAAAAAAAGGGCGGCAGAGCAATTTGCCACCCTTTTTCATCAAAATTGACTTAGAAGCTTTGTCTTCCCTTTTGGTTAACGGAGTTTTTTTGGCTGTTTGTGTTAGCGTTCTGGCTGTCAGAGTAGCCGCAATTCTGAGAGTTCTGGCTGTTGGAACCACAGTTCTGGCTCTGAGAGTTCTGGCTGTTGTAGCTGCGGTTCTGGCTCTGAGAATTCTGGCTGTTGTAGCCGCAATTCTGAGAGTTCTGGCTGTTGGAACCACAGTT
>CAJJPW010000237.1 GCA_905193725.1 uncultured Eubacteriales bacterium | reverse complement strand
CTTGTAAATGGCGGTAATGCTCTCATTACTGCCTTTTTCGTATGTGAAGGATAGGGAGAAGAAAATTGATATTCGCGGGAAATTTTAAAGATACTTACTTTATATTGGACGTAGAGAGCGGCACAGTGCTGGATGTAGATAAAGTAACTTATGATGTGGCAAAGCGATGGGAGAGAGGAGAGCCCATCCAAAAAGATGCACTCTCAGAGGAGCAGCAAGAGGCCTATGAGGAGTTGATGGCTCTCAAAGAGCAGGGCATGTTCGATAGCCCTAATCTGCTGGACGAGCAGCCCCTGGAGTTCTCCAAACCAGTGGTCAAAGCCCTGTGCCTCAACATCGCCCACGACTGCAACCTGCGGTGTACTTACTGCTTTGCCAAGGACGGCACTTATCAGGGAGAGCGGGGCCTGATGACCCGTGAGGTGGCCAGGGCAGCGCTGGATTTTTTGGTGGAGCAGTCTCAAAACAGGAAGAACCTAGAGGTGGATTTCTTTGGAGGAGAGCCGCTCATCAACTTTGACGTGGTGCGCTATGCTGTGGAATACGGCACGGAGCTGGCCCAAAAGCGGGGCAAAAACATCCGCTTTACCCTCACTACCAATGGGTACGCTTTGGACGAGGAGAAGATAGACTACATCAACACCCACATGAAAAACCTGGTGATCAGCATCGACGGGCGCAAGGAGACTCACGACAAAGAACGCAAAACCCCAGGGGGCAACGGCAGCTACGATAGAGTGGTGCAGAATGCCAAAAGGGCCATCCAAAAAAGAGGGGATCAGGAGTACTATATTCGGGGCACCTTTACCCCGGAAAATTTGGATTTCACCCAAGATGTGAAGGCCATATACGACATGGGCTTTTCCAGTCTCTCCATCGAGCCGGTAGTGACCAAAGGCAGGCTGGAGCTAAAGCAAGAGCATATGGAGCGGGTGGATCAGGAGTACGATGCCCTGGCGCAGTACATCGAGGATTTGCAGGTGCAGGGAAAACCGGTGTGCTTTTTCCACTTCATGGTGGATCTCACCTCTGGGCCCTGCCTCAACAAACGGCTGAGGGGATGTGGAGCTGGTGCAGAGTATATTGCCGTAACCCCCAAGGGAGACGTGTATCCCTGCCATCAGTTTGCCTCCCAGCAGGCATTTTACATGGGAAATGTGCTCAAGGGTGATATCGACTTCACGGTGGCGGCCCCTATCGCAGACGCCCACGTGCAAAACAAGCCGGAGTGCAAAAAGTGCTGGGCCAAGTACTTTTGCAGCGGCGGCTGTGCGGCCAACGCCTATGGACAGATGGGCGACGTTAACAAGCCCTATGAGATCGGCTGCCAGATGACCAAGATGAGGATGGAGCGGGCTATTGCCCTCTTTATCCGCAAGAGACAGCGGGAGCAGGAAAAGGCATAGGAACCGGCGAATTTTTGTCTATAGGAATGAAAAATCCAACATGAGATAGGAGAAATAAAAAATGATAGAGACTTATAAGGGAATGGGGCCCAGCGTACCCTCCAGCGCCTATATTCACCCCAGCGCAGTGGTGATCGGCCAGGTAGATCTGGGGAAAAACGTGAGCATCTGGCCATGTGCTGTGGTCAGGGGAGACATGAGCAGCATCTCCATCGGGGAGAACACCAATATCCAGGATGGCTGTGTGCTCCACGTCCAGGAGAACATGCCCTTAAAGGTAGGCAAGAACGTAGTGGTGGGCCACAAGGCGGTGCTACACAGCTGTCAGATCGAGGACGATGTGCTCATCGGCATGGGCGCCATTGTGCTGGATGGAGCAGTGGTCAAAAAAGGCGCTATCGTGGCGGCAGGGAGCTTAGTCCCTCCCGGCAAGGTGGTAGAGTCGGACTCTGTGGTGATGGGCTCGCCAGCCAGGTATGCAAAGGATGTGAGCCCTCAGCAGCGAGAGCATCACGTGCAAAATGTCCAGGAGTATCTAGCATATAAAGAGCAGTATCAGAAAAATAGGTAGGGAAAAATATGAGAAGATGCCACAAGATGGGAGCCCTGCTCATAGCTTTCTGTCTGCTGATCACCCTGTTCAGCGGGTGTATGTCCGAAGAGGAAAAGGAGAAGGGGAAGCAGCAGGTGTTGGCAGCGGAGCCCAAAGTGGAGCAGTATTTGAAGAATCAATATGGCGGGGGTAAGATTACTCAAATCGGCTTTTTAGAGGAAGTGAGAGAGATTTCGACGATCCCGGACTTTGGCCGCTATGTGAGCAGCTATATCATGGCAGATGTGGTGGTAGACGGCCAGGCCTTTCAGGTGTTGATGAACACGGAGGAAGAGAAGTTCTATGACAACCGCTGGGGAGCAAAACTCTATGCTCAGCTGAAGCAGTACATTGTAGGGCGGCTGCCCGCAGCACAGCCCCAAGAGGTGATGGTGCGCTTCTATCCTCTGGAAATCGAAGGGATCCAAGAAAAGTACTTTACAGGTTTTACCTCGCCTGGAGTGGACACCTTAGAGGAACTCTTCCAAGAGGATCAGTACGCCATCTATGGAATATGCAATTACGTGAATGGGGCAAACGCAAGCTTTACGCCCAGCACCCTAGAGAGCGTATTTCCCCAGGGCAACTTTTCCTCGCTTTACATAGGGCTTGCCAATTTCAAAAGCCAGGAGCGTTGGGAGCAGACAGACCGGCAGGGGATGTTAACGGATGACTTCTTTTACGGGGGCTATGCGGATCAACAATATGCCTATTGCCTTGAGGATTTTGTATTTGGCCGGAAGGGTATGACGGAGCAGGAGATAGATGGCAAGTGGCAGGATGTCTATCAAAAAGAGCCAGAGTACCAAGAGGTGCACTACCAAAGTGCACAGGTGGGAGAGCTGGAGCTCGCTTGGAATGCAGACGTCTATGACATTTCATTTTCTACGGAGAAGGCAGATCCGGTGATTCGCACCCAATATTACAGTGGAGATGCCTTTCAAGCAGTATGGCCAGAGGCAGTGAAGCTGGCGGTTAGCCGGAAAGAAGACGCGCCGGAGGTGGCAGGAGACAGAATTTATCTGTATTTTGACAAAGACGCCAGCCCCTACTACGCGTACATCCAACAGGATTTTACAGAGGACATTAAAAAGCTGGATTGGGAGACGGAGTATTATACCTGGTACTGGATTAGCAACATCACAGACAACTCGCTGATTACCATCGGATTATACGATAGAATTGAGACTGAAGAAGAGGATACATGAAATACTTACAGGCGGCTGAATCACATCAGCCGCTTTCCTCTCCTCTGAGAAAAATGAGCGAGGGAAAGAGGAATTTATCAAAATTTGTGTAATTATATTATATTAGAACAACAGAGATAGCGCGTATATAAGGCATGCCATCTCTGTTAAGCTCTTGATGGATCGTTAAAAAAGGACGGGATCGGTTTTCGCTGAGACAGCCATGAAAAGAGGGATGGAAATGATACGGCACATGGTGGAGCAAAACGAAAAGCTATTGCTGAGCAAATATGCGGTATGGAGCGTGAATACCAAGGGGAGGGAATACCCTATCACCCCCTGCGATATTCGCACAGAGTTTCAGCGGGATCGGGATCGGATCATTCATTGCAAGAGCTTCCGGCGGCTGAAATATAAAACGCAGGTCTTTCTCTCCCCTGTGGGCGACCACTACCGCACCCGGCTGACCCACACGCTGGAGGTGGCGCAGGTGGCCCGGACGCTGGCCCGCTGCCTGCA
>CAJJPW010000236.1 GCA_905193725.1 uncultured Eubacteriales bacterium | reverse complement strand
TGATGAGCGGCGTAGTATCGATTTTGTGATCTGCAATGAGCTGCAAAATCTCCTCGCAGTGGCAACCATCCACCCCTCCTGTTTTGAAGGTTAGGTTTTTACCGTACATCTCTGGCAATGGTAGGGTCTGAGGGGTATCGTACAGCGCCACAACGGTGACAATTCCATTAGGTCTCGCGCATTGCCAGGCAAGAGAAAAGGTATCAGCTGCCCCTGCCACTTCTAATACTCGATCTGCACCACCGTGATCACTGTGAGAGGCAACATAAGAGATAACCTGATCAGGCATAGTGGTGAGCACCTGAGGGAAGTGATCTTGCACAAAATGCAGCCGGTAAGGATCCTTTTCGCATACAATGACTCGTTTAGGATGTTTTAATAGCACACACTGTAAGGTGCAAATGCCGGTGGGGCCAGCCCCTAAAATGAGGACGGTATCTTGGGCAGAGATATCTGAGATGTCAGCAGCCCAGTAGCCGGTAGCTAAAATATCACCCACAAAGAGAGCTTGTTCGTCTGAGACCCCTTCTGGAATTTTATTCAGTCCCTGATTGGCAAAGGGGACCCGCACGTATTCTGCCTGTGCGCCGTCAATACGGCACCCCAGTGCCCAACCTCCGTTAGGGTCTGTGCAGTTGTTGACAAAACCGTTTTGGCAGAAAAAACAGCTGCCACAAAAAGTCTCTACATTGACTGTTACTCGATCTCCTGGTTTGACAGCCGTAACGTCTGGACCGATGTTTTCTACAACGCCTACCATCTCATGTCCTACAGTTATGCCGGGAACCGCCCGGGGTACGCTGCCGTGTTTGATGTGCAAATCGCTGGTACAGATGCTGGAAAGTGTTACTTTGACGAGGGCATCCTGTGCTTCTTGTAAGATAGGTTTAGGTTTATCTAACAACTCAAACGTACCAGGACCAGTATAGGTATAGGCTAACATATTAGTTCACCTCGAAATCTTTTTTGTTCTTTGATATGCAACATGGTAATGCATGCCACTCGAAATCATGTTTTCTATATATATGTGGGAAGGCTTACTGCAAAATCATATTGATAACACTAGTATACAGCGTGGCAATACATATCGCAAGAAAAATCATGGAGAAGTTCTCATGAATCACTGGCCATACTGATTGATACAATAAAGAGAATCAGTTCAGAGGCCAAGCGGATTTAGTATATTTTTCATCAATAAAATACTTTTTCCTATAGGGCCTTTTATCCCCAATAGGCTGCTTTACAATTTTTTGCGTCGATACACTGTGACGATACCGCTTACCAAAATAGCAACGGGAATTACAATAGAGACCAAAATGAATAAAAGGCTCTTTTGACCATCCGAGGTAATATTGAGTGAAGCACTCGTATATATTTTAGGATCCACTGATACACCACCTGCTGAGTCGTTTAAATAAGTGATGCTATTTAACACCAATTCTCGATTCCCAGAGAGCATGTAGTCCTCAGCGGAAAGAAGAGAAGAGGTGGAAAACAAGATGATATTAGAATCCCCTTTGGTGGAAAGAGCACCTAGAATATAAGAGTCTAGCGATTGAGACGAAGAGGTTTTTTCAGAACTTGTTTGCAAGGCATAGCAGTTGTCTTCCGTCTCGACTAGAGGTGCAATAGTCACCTCATCGTGATCTTCCTCTATTTCGATGCTCGAAGCATAAGAGAAGATGGGTGATAAATTGGCGCTTTTAATTGTCTTGGTGATATTGTGCCTAGGCATTGTGCCAATTAGGCTGGTAGTCGCCTTATAGGTGTTGGACGACTGTGTACCTACGATAATATCTTGGTTGATTTTCAGGCCATACTCTTCAAAAATCTGGTTGAAGTAGACAAATTGTTCGGTCAAAATATAGCTTTGCACGGTATCCTCGGTCTGAATCTGTCGATCGATGAAGAAAATGGCATTGCCGCCTTGGCCTAAAAACTGCTGAATTTCATCGTACTCTTGCTTTGTAAGATCCTGCTTAGGGCTAACCACCATGAGAATATCTGTATCA
Organism: uncultured Eubacteriales bacterium; assembly: GCA_905193725.1. Classification (GTDB taxonomy): domain Bacteria; phylum Bacillota; class Clostridia; order Christensenellales; family Christensenellaceae; genus CAJJPW01. Next base: position 1,704 of record CAJJPW010000236.1, on the reverse strand, counting down.
GGATTAAGTGCGATACTTCCAGACTGATAGAGGGACAAGTTGTAGTTGAGATTTTCTAGATCATTTAAGATGTCGGAAAGAGAAGCCGCGCTGGTTTCTCCATGTCCACTGAGCAGGCGGATATTGTACTCGACCCCTGTAACCACGTACTTGATAGCAGAGGTGATTTTTTGCTCTGCCTTTAAACCGATGATGCCATATTGACTATCCAGTAGATACATGTCATAGATGGAGAGCAACTTATAGCGAGAATGGTCCTTATTGGTAACCAAAATAGAGCCGCTGGTGATATTGGGCTGTATATCCTCAAATTGGCTGATAAAAATCTGGTCCTGAATGGGATCTAAATTCTTTTTAATAATATGATTCGAAGAGGTCGTGACATACTGATAGAGCATTTCGTTTAAGTTTGGGTCATAAGTTGTAGAGTCAAAAAAAGTATATAGATAGATATCCTCTTCTAAATTAGAAAGAACCTTCTTCGTAGTAGAAGAGATGCTATAGACGCGATTTTCTGTCACATCCATTCTCAGCTGATAATGGTTTTCCAGTAGAGACGCTACAATATTGACCAGGACGAAGATCCCGATACAGGATAGGACAACGATATAACCATAATGCTTGCGCTTATGGCGAGCGGGACGCTTTTCAGAAATTTGATGGTTTTGATCATTGAACGGCACAGTAGCACCTCCTTTTCAGCAACATTTTCTTTTGCTCAGCATGAGCCTGGTAAAGACTAAAAACATCCCTGTGATGGAGAGCAGGTATACAATTGAGGAGACACTTAAAATCCCCATGGTAAATTTCGAAAAATGAGAGAAAATAGAAATAGACGATATTATATCGAATAAAGAACTCTCATTGATATTGGGGGCCAAAGTATCACCTAGCCACAGCAATAAAAATACACCAAATGTGGCAATGCATGCCGCCAATTGGTTTTCAGAGATGGAGGAGATAAATAACCCCATAGAGATCAAAGTGGCGCAAAGGAGGATAAAGCCCAGATAGCACACCAAGGTCTCTGTCATCGGAAGCTGCCCCCAGAAAGAGCCAATAGCAGGATATACCAATGTAACTGCCAACGTGGCAAGCAGTACACACAGAGCCGCCAAAAATTTACCTAACACAATAGAGCCCAAGGAGATAGGAGAAGTGTAGAGTAAAGTATCCACTTTATTCTTTTTGTCCTCTGCAAACAGCTTCATAGTCAACAAGGGGATCATAATGGTGAGCAGTCCACTTAAACTGTAAAAAATATACGAAAGGTTGGCAATCTCACCATAGACATTATAAAAGGAAAATAGTATACCGCTCAAAAAGAGAAATAAAGCGATAAAAATATAGCCGACGATATTGGTGAAATAAGAACGAAATTCACGGCCAAATACTGCTCTCATAATCAGTTTCCTCCTTGACCGCTAGTTAACTTTAAAAATACATCTTCCAAGGAGATGGTAAGGGGCTCCATTTCCAAAAGGGGAATCTGCCGTTGAGCGCAACTCTCAAAAATAGCTTGTCGAATGTCATTTTCTGGAAGGCTTTCCACCATAAAACTCACAGTCCCCGGTTCTTTCATACCCAAAAAGTTTGCGAGCAATACCTCTGGAATGGAATCCAGCATGCGCATTACATCTTTTTCAGAATCCTTGCACTTTATCACCAACTGCCGGGAATGATTCGCATACGAAGAGAGGCTGG
>CAJJPW010000235.1 GCA_905193725.1 uncultured Eubacteriales bacterium | reverse complement strand
AGTATATCAAGCATCAACTCGAGGAGGATAAATTGGGAGAGCAACTAAGAATCCCAGTGTCAGATAAGAAGAAAAAGTAAGATAGAGTAGCACGCAGCTGTCAGACTGCATTACGTGTTGCACGCGTACCGCGAGGAATAAGGGCTATGCCCGCATCTGAAAAACCCCGCGTTTCACGCGGGGATGATTTTGTGGGTAATAGTCCTCTCTGATTGGAACTGGGCCGGTGGAACGGCGCCAATTCTTCGTCAGGTTTGGGGGAGAAACCGGGAGGATGATTCGTGCAGAGGAGCGAGAACATCCTACAAAGCGATTATTCGCCTGGCCGCGCTCCCGATGTATGATTTGCCGAGTCTATTCTGCCGCATTTCACACTTGCTGGAACAGAAATAAATATCCCTACAGAGGGTTGTCAGTGCCTATCCTGTACAAAGACTCTTTCCATTTTCGAGCAAACAGAGGAGACATTCCAATCAATATTTTTTGAAAATTTTGGAGGAAAAGATTCTGGATGAATAGGACAATAGTTGAAGAAAATATGAGTAAACCAGCTGTGGATTTGAAATGATAAGGGAGATTTGGAAAACAGCATCAAATAAGAAGGAGTGGTATTAGACCATGGATAGAATCCAGACAGTAGATTTTTTTAACGTATTATATAAGGGGAGCAAGATGGGGCAGGCCTCTATCGACCAAATTATCAAAAAGTGTGAGAGCAGATGCCTCAAGCGGGATCTGCTGGATCTGCAAAACACCTACAAGAGAATTTCCCACGAGGCAGATCAGCAATTGCAGAAGATGGGGGAGATCCCCCTGGACATTCCCATTCGGGGCAGGGTGATGCTCTGGGGAATGGTGCAGCTGGGCAGCAGCGATGAAGGGCGGCTTTCCTATATGGTGTTAAACGGCATCAACATGGGTGCACAGGAGATCTGTGAAGGGCTGGTGCGATATCAGCACGCCTCTCACAGCGCCAAAAAACTGGCGCGAAAAATGCTCCAAATCCAAGAAGATTTCAGCCCGGTGTTTGGATCGTATTTAAACTAACAGAGAGACCAAAAAGGAGACGGCATAGACCGCCTCCTTTTTAAAGAAAAGAAATAATAAAGGAAAAAGTATCGGATACTTTTTACGGTTATTGAGTAGATGACAAATTATGAGGCTCCTGATGCGAATGGCCGTAAAGAGAGGATAAGTGCTATTTCCATGGGACTTACAATCTCCCCTCTTCCTAAGGAAAAACAAGCCTGATCGCAACACAGCTCCAGACATATCCCGCAATTATGATAGAATTGCATCCAAACGCTGGAGTCTGAGCCTTTCTCTGCAACCGAACAGGAGAGCCCTTTATTCAGACATTTTAGGTTCGTCAGGGTGATTGGGCCCAAAGTGTTTGAGCATCACAATGGGTTCAAAAGCAGACTGATTTTGGATCATAACGCCCTTTTGCGCTGCCTGCTGGCTGACGAAGTACTCGTCTGCACTCAGACCGCCAAAGCGAAGGAGTCCTGCCGTCTCTGCGTCGTACCCGCCGAACTTGCCATGGCCCTGGATAAAGATACAGCCGTAAGCTGCGCCGTCTTTGACCATAGCAGTCTGCCCAGGGTACACAGTGAGTTCCTTGGCGGCGATATATCCATTGCCGTACATGATCCACTTCTCTTCAAACGTGTCTTCCTGCCGTGCCGGAACAGGAGGGCGGAAGTAGTGCTTTCGGTAATCGGGATCCACGTTTTTCTCCCAATCCAGCAGACTCATGATGTAATCTACATCGTACTTTTTATCCTCTGGGCAATCGGATACCAGGGTAGCGTAGCTATTGATCGCCCCGTTGGTGACGTTTTCAAATACCGAGCTGACGGCGCTGTTCCACTGGGGCTCGTAGGTGAGATAAGAGCCTGGGGCGTGAAGTACGCCGGGAGGCGTATACCAGCCAGTACCCAGTTGCAGCCGGAAGGCCCGGGAGAGTTCGGTTAAGCGGTTATCCCCCTTGAGGAACATCTCCACCCGCTGACGTACCTGCTCGCGGGTGACGTCTGGGGCGAAGCCGAAGAAGGTGTGGGGGAATTCCCCCGGGTGGCTGTTATACTGAATGGGGAAGTAGTATCCCTCGGGTTTCCCCAAGTGGCCCACTCTGGCAGCGGCTGCAAAGTCTAGGTGCAGGTGGTGAAACATTGGGCCGCCAAAGTCGAAAAACTTGGAGTGCATCGGCCATGTGCCGTATTTGTCCCACAGCTCTTTGCCGATAATCTGAGCGCCCAGCTCGTCGATGGCGTCTTTGAGGAGAAAGCGGTCTTTGGGGTCATTACTATAGGAAACATAGCTCATCCCCTCATCTGGCGCGGCATCCGGGCCGCCAAAGGAGTGAATCACGCTGGAAAAATACCGCACTTTGATGGCGCCACGCTCCATGCCAAATGCGTAAAGATCATCTGGATGCAGTCGCAATCTGCCGCCAGGGGTGGAGAGGGCTCTAGGCACAAAAGACGGTATGAGGCGAAAGATCCCTTCATTTTTTTCAAAAGTTTCTCTGATGATGGTACTCATAATTTCCTCCATATATTAAATAAATACTGGATATTTGGCAAGATAGATAAGAATGAAATTAATTTCTTAAAATGCATTATAACACATATTTTGCATCTCGTACAGGCTTTTTTTCTAAAAAATGAAACTGATTTCAAATAAATGGCTGTAAGAAAGTGAGAGATGAAACGTTGCATGAAAATAATCAATGGCTATCCAAAAAGGAATAATGGGTAAAGAGACGGAGATAATGGGGACGATGAAAAAAGAGGATGGGCAGCTTACAGAATGAAAAAAAGATGCAATTTGTGAAACGGTTTCATAATGAGGAGCCCAAAAAACAACAGGGTGCAATGTGAAAAATGGGAGAAAAAAAGAGAGCAACACACACCGAAAGGGAGACAAAAGGGCATATGGCATTTTTCTAAAAGAACAGAGCCACAAAAAAGGGAGACAAAAGTGGATGGGATAATGAGCGAAAGAGCAAAGCTGTTGGGCGAGAATGGAATGGAAAAGAAAGAGTTGGGATCAAAAAAATAGATGCGAGGGGAGCACAATGAGAGAGTGCATGGCCTTTCTGATGAGGTAGTAGAGAGCTTAGAGGATTACATCTGGTGAGGGTAGAAACAAGGTCCAGCTTCAAATAAAAATAGTAGAAGGCCATCAAAAGGGAAGGTCTATGGGCAGGAAGGCCAGAGGAGGACTGGTGGTGGGAAGGATTCTGCTTAGGCACTTGTCTTGGGCAAAGGGAATCGCCCCTAAGGCAAAAAACGGCGAAAAGGCAATTCCCTTTGATCGGATGCTGCGTGTGATTTTGATAGGGCACACAGCCCAGAAGGGAAGGGACAGGTCATCTCATATATCGGAGGATAAACAGCCGTGGCACCAGGCCGCCGGCTTGAAAGTCCTCTGTCTTCACCAACTGTAATTGAGGGTGGGAGTGGATCAACTGGTTCATCAGTCGCTTTTCGTGGGTATATAAAAAGGCCATACCCTCTGGCGCCAAAACATCCGGCAGATGGGTTAAAAATTTGTCGTAGAGCTGTGTGATCTGCTCATGGCTGAGCACTCGTAAGCCAAAGGGGAGGTTGGTGAGCACCTCGTCGTAGCGCCTTTGGGGCTTTTTGAGGGCGTCTTTCAGGTAAAAGCTGCCGTGAAGGGGGGCAAGCAGCTGGTTTTTGCGCGCCTGTTCTATGGCGTGAGAGGAGATATCCGAGCCATCCAGCCG
>CAJJPW010000234.1 GCA_905193725.1 uncultured Eubacteriales bacterium | reverse complement strand
GTGCCGCCCTGCATATCCCAGGAGCCGCGACAAATTAGATTGTTTTTTCAAGGTAATCCCTCCTTTATATTGATAAAAAGTTTGGAATCTGCCTTTTAGGCAGTACTGTGCGTCTTTAGTTAGTTTTAACTAACTATCAGTCAAAATAGAAGGGGATTAAAACCCCATAATTTTTTTCCAGCCAGCCGTGTAGAATTTCTGTAAATCCTTCACGTACTGTACCGCCTGCTTTTTGGGCATATCATGTATGACCATTTCAAAAAAGCCATGAAATAACCCGCTCACCAAAATGTGTTCTAAGTGCTCATCAATCCTCTTGGTGGGATGTCCTAGCTTTTCCAGCACCGCTGTAAACTGGTGGGTTCCTTCAATCTCTATTTCGACCATCGTATGAATAAATTGGTCGTACTTGGTGCCTTCTGCTGCACAGATGAGCAGTTTCACAGCGTCAAAATGCTCATAGATGTACTCTACCGTCCAGTCGATACAATCGCCAGAGATTTTGCCCATTTGCTCTGGCTGCATTTTGGGTGGCAAGCTGGCAAAGGTATTTTGGGCCTTGTTAAACTGCCCTAATAATTTTTCTGCCACTTCCTCTACCAGTGCGTAAAACAAATCCTCCTTGCTCTGGTAATAGCCGTAAAAAGCTCCTGTGGTAACCCCTGCTTCCCTTACAATGTTGCGCAGAGAAGCGCTCAGAAATCCCTTTTGGAGGAACTCTCTTTTACCTGCCTCTAAAATTTTTTGCTGTGTGTCAGATATTTTGGGATTCAAAGCTGCCTCCTATATAACACCATTATATAACACCGTTATAGTACTCCTTTTTCCCTTCCTTGTCAAGGGTCTCTCTCATTTTTCTCTTCTCATCCCATTTATGACATATAAAAAGAGAAGACAGGCTTTTTCCCCATCTTCTCACACTTTTACATAATCATTGTACTGTTAGAGGCTGGGCCTTTCCTCCGGATCCGGGAACCGTGATGCCCCTCGCCTTTACCTATTTTAAGGGCTAGGCCAGCCCTGCCAGCGTCTTTTGGAGCTTTTCTGCCGACTCTTTGAGTTTTTGGAGCTCCTCTTTGTCAATCTTATCCACTAGCCGCCTCTCAATCCCATTTTCGTCGATAATACAGGGCAGACTGAGCGCTACATCCTTGAGGCCATATTCCCCTTGGAGCCTGCTGCAAACATTGGTGATGGTCGCTCGCTTGTTTAAAATGGCGTCTGCAATGGAGCAGGCACAGGTAGCAATTCCAAAATGGGTTTTCCCCTTTCCCTTGATAATCGTAGAGCCTGTTGCCTTGACCTTTTTTTCGATCTCCTCCTGTTGCTCCCTGCCGAAGGGGATGCCGGCGCTGCTGCAATACTCCCCTAAGGGAATTCCCGCTATGGTTGCTTTGCTCCATAAGGGCACTTGGGAGTCCCCGTGTTCCCCAATTACCTGGGCGTTGATCACCGCAGGGTTGATGTCCACATAATCTGCAATGGCATTGACCAGTCTGGAACTATCTAAGATACAGCCTGTCCCAAACACTCTCCCGGCAGGTAAAGCCATCTCCCGGTCAATCACGTAGGTAATGATATCCACAGGGTTAGAGGCCACCAAAATCACGCCAGAGTCGTAGTACTGTTTCAAATCCTCCACAACGCTTTTCGCGATGAGCACATTGTCAGCAGCCATTTCCAGTCTCGTTTCCCCTACTCTTCGGTTTCTGCCAGCTGTGATGATGATCAGGTCTGCCCCAGCTATATCTCGATACTCCCCCCGGCGAATGGATGCCGTCCCCATATAGGGGATTCCATGCCGGATGTCCAGCACTTCAGCCTCTGCTTTTTGCTCATCCTTGTCGATTAAAATGATCTCCCGAGCCAGTTCCTTCATCATCAGGGAATAGGCAATACTGGCGCCTACATATCCCGTGCCAATAATCGCCACTTTTCGAGAATCATGGCCCACATAGTCCTGTGCAACTACCATCTCTACACTCCATTTCGCTTATATTTCGATGTTATGATAGAGCGGCAATCAGCTTTCAAATGCCTATGCCGCCCTTTTTATTTTCCACTATTTTGTGCGTTTCTTTGCCTGGTCATTCACCAAATTCCACTTATACTCCTTGCACATAGGAGACATGTTCTTGGTCGTTATCGTCAAAGTAGCCCACTTCAAATACGTAATCCGAAACGCCCTTGACCATTGCATAGATGGCTTTGCCCTCTGTAAACGTCTGGCCCGCATAGAACTCGTTGATTTCCGGCGCCACTGAAATATCGACAACCGAGGATAGCCCGATGTAAGCCACGCCGTTGGCTTCAATGCCACCACCGTCTGGAGACTCAACAGAGAAATCTAAATCCACAGTGGTAATACCGTAATCCTCTTGCGGGAAATCCTCAGGGAAGTATACCTCATACTCCAGCATACAGTATTCCAGGTTATCGTCTTCTAAGGCAGAGAACTGCATCACATGGTCTTCGGCATTATAGGCATCAGCTGCTGCCTGGGCTTCCTGTCCTCTCACCACATTGGTGATTCTATAGTACACTGTGTGATAGGCACTATCCACTGGGGAGTACCGCATGGTTTCCACCCACTGGCCCAGCTGGGCTGGATTATCTATCGTGGTTTCCACCGGCTCGATGCCTGCCGTTTCCATGCAGAGCGACAGAAACTCGCCGCAGGAGACCGTCTCCTCCGGCTCAAAGAGATATTGTCCGCAAACGCACCGGCCGGTGAAGAGTCCTTCTTCCGCGAGAACGCACGCGGCGTACTCGCAGGAGAGACCGGCGGTATCGGCGTAGCCGGCGCCTTTCCCGGCCTTGCGGATCGTGATGACGACGGTAGCTTCCTGCGAAACATTGCCATTCGGATCCGAGGCGCAGTAGCCGAAGTAATCTCGCCCGCGCTTGCCTTCGGCGGGGGTGTAGACAAATTCACCGTTTTCTTCGAGCGTCAGCGTGCCCTTTCTCGGCTCGGTCGTAATGCGGAAGTGTACCTCTTCGCCCTCCGGATCAAACGCTTTGAGCTGCCCGCCGACGGATATGCCGCGGTAGGTCATGATCTCCAGATTCTCCGCGATGGGAGCGCCGTCCGCTGCCGCCGCGGTGAGCGAGCCGGAAAACAGCAGTACGCAGAGCGAAAATAGCAGAATTTCTCGTATTTTTTTCATGGTTTTCCCTCCGGTAAAGAAGTCATTTCCTATTCTGCCGGATTTCGGGTGAAATATGCGCAGCCGGTCGGAAAAGGCTGCGAAAAAATGCTTGCAAAACCGGACAGGATATGGTATCATCTTATGGCGCGTGCCTTGGGCACGGCATATCAAGGCGGTCCGCTGCCGCAGTGCTTACGCGGTAAGAACGTCTCATGTAAAGGAAGGATCATCATGGATCTCATCAAAACTCTCACCGCAAACTACATGAAGCCGGAGCTTCCGCAGATGAACGTCGGCGATACCGTGCGTGTCACTCTGCGTGTCAAGGAAGGCTCCCGCGAGCGCAACCAGGTGTTTGAAGGCACCATCATTGCCAGAAAGCATGGCGGCATCAACGAAACCATCACTGTCCGCCGCATTTCCTACGGCGTCGGCTGCGAGAAGGTTTTCCCCGTGCATTCTCCCAGCATCGTCTCCGTGGAGACCATCCGGCGCGGCAAAGTCCGTCGGGCGAAGCTGTACTACCTGCGCGACCGCGTGGGCAAGGCTGCGAAGGTCAAGGGCCTCATCAACTGAAGTCCGGCCGCATAGAAAAAGGACGCCTCAT
>CAJJPW010000233.1 GCA_905193725.1 uncultured Eubacteriales bacterium | reverse complement strand
CGTGCCTGCTGCGGCTCCCGCAAAGGCGCTGGAGATATCTCGGAACACCACCGGATCCACCCCCAGAGCTGTGTTCCGAATGGTGTCGTCCAGGGCCCGCTCCAACATGCCCGCTCCCTGGGTTACCCCCAAAGCCATGCCCTCTGAGATGGGCAGGCCGATCTCCCGGGCAAACAGCCGGGAGGGAGAGTTGATACCAGCCGCCTTTTTCGCCTCTCTGACCGCCTCATTAATGCAGTCTTTGATAGCGCCTGTCAGATCATCCCTTTTAGACCGGACGCCGCCGATAATTCCAGACATGAGGGACTGGCCGATGCTTCTCCAATTGCCTGGGCTCGCCTTCCTATCCGCCGCATCCATCGCGTCCTGCATCACGTCTTTCATCTTGTTCTTCAGCTCTGCGCCTTTGACGGTAACCATGTTGATGGCCGCATCAAAGTAGGTCTTAGTGGTGTCTGAAGCTTCCTGTGGATTCATCTCTTCGCCCATGGTACTTCCCACGTCTTCCGCCGCATCCTCTACGGCGCCTCCTACTTCCTCAGTGCTGGTTGTCATACTCTCTGCCCAAGCAGCCAGAAAATTTTTCACCTCGTCGCTCATCTCTCCGGTGGTACTAATTCCATTGGCCAGCTGTGCTACAATGGCCATACCCTCTTCGCTGTAGATGTCGATGGAATTCAGATACGCTTGCAGTGTCTCGTCTTCGACTTTCCGTAAATGGTCCATATTGTCATCGAAACCCTTGAGCACTTCATTGTTGTGCTCCATATTGGCCGTCCGTTGTTCCAAAGAAATCTGGTCGCTCAAGTTGATCCTTTCATTTCCGTTGGTGGCGATGCTGACCCGTTCGTCTTGAATCTCCTTATATCGCTCCAGCTGCGCCTCTTCTAGCTCGCTCAGCTCTTCCCCGTTCAAAATCCGCTGTTCCAATTCCTGAGCCTGTAGGGAGGAAATGGTGTTGTAAGATTCCTTGGTGGCCTCGATTTGCGCCTCCATCATGGCATTTTCCGCATCATACCGCTGTACAGTAGCTTCTAGCTTTTGTCTTTCCGCCTCAGAAAGATTGTTTTGAGAGGCCAGGAGCGTCTCGATATTTTCGATCTCCGTTTCGGTATACGCATCATGGACTTCTCCCAACTCTCCTATACTGTCTAGCCGGTCTGCATAACCCTGTAGCGCCTCGGTGTTTAGTTCTGCCTCTATTTCTGCCGCTGCCTCCTCCGCTTCTTTTAAGGATGCAACCTGATCTTCCAACTCTCCTTGAGAATCTTTTAATTCCTTGGTGCTATCGTTCAAAGCATTGTTTTCATCCCGCAATTTGGCCGCGCCATCTTGCGCACCTTTGATTTGATCGTTATAGGTAGCATTGGATTTTTCTGCTGCTTCTTGGTAGCTTAAACCCTGCTCTATTAATAGATTGTAGTAGTTTGCTCTGTCTGTCCGTGCCTTTTGTTCCTCATTCTCGTATTGCTTTATTTTGTCATTATTGCTCTTGATCTTATCACCATTTTGAATAATTTGTTCTTCTACTACTTTTTGTTGTGTCAGCGCATCAAGGTACTGCTTGCTCATATCAGTTTTATAATCGGTGGCTGCCATTGCCTTGTTAAAACTTTGTTGTGCATCTATGCATTGACGAATTTCTTTCTCATTATCAGTGAATTGGCCCGTTGTCTTATCCACATATACCCCTAAGGAATCTATCTCTCCCGTTAGAGACTTAACAATATTTCTCATTCGATTTTGCGTCTCCGCACTTTGAGACCCAGATTCCTTCAATTGATAGTATTCATCAACCAATGACGTTAGCCGCTCACTTTGTACCTCTATGCCAGCCGCCGTCTTATCGTACTCCATTTCCACTTCTGAAGTGGCGTCTCGAATCTCCTCATTGGCAGCTACAATTTTTTCTGTATCCTCTTCAATCTGCTTTGCCGAAGCACTACTTTCTCCGCCTAAGTTGCTAAACAGCGTGACTAAAGCACTGATTCCTGTAATAATCATGCCCACAATTCCAAAAGCAGAGTTCATCGTCGCACCAAAGCTGGCAATTCCAGGCTCTGCCACCTTAGCTCCTGCACTCAACGCTGCAAAAGCGCCTTTTGCCGCATTGCTAAAAGTCGCTAGTGATGATAGGCTTGCAAGTAAGTGTTCATTAGAACTGCTCAGCTGAGTCATAGGCTCTGCTACAATTTCCTCCATGCTGCTGCCCAATTCTGATAGAACGCTTACCATACTCTCTGCGTTCTGTGCCATGCTTTCCTGCGCCTTTTCCACTGTCTTTTCCAGATCTTTAAGACTGCTTTCCATTTCCTTGGAATCCAGCACCACTTCCACGTATTGCCTTTCACTCATTTCTTCTCCTCCATTTCTTTTTTCCTTAACAAAAAACCGCCTGCTATAGGCGGCTATGTCCTTTATTTATTACTCATTTATAAGAAAGGTATAAAAAAGACCGCTCTATGGCGGTCTCTTAAACACCTTTTCTTTTTTTTATGCTAATCCTGTATGATATACTAAACTCTGTAAATCTTCATCGATTTTTTCGCGGAATTCCATATCATACTGGTATTCCTCTAAAGTCATTACTAAATTTCCTAAACATATTGCCAATGAACCCGCATCCGATTCGTCACCTTCTGCATCATCCAACTCCCAAAGAGCGTCTTCCGTCGCATCAAGCTCCTCAACTACATAGTCAGGCAATCCTGCCACAAGACCTCCTTCGTCACTTTCACGTACTATCTCATATACAAGCAGCGCAGCATCTTCACCCAGCTCTCTGGCTTCCTCTGACAAATTCCCATATTGCCAGCCAAATTTATCCTCTAGGTTTTCACTATAGTATTTGGGTTCCTCTGACGAACCTAATTTTCCCATTAATACATCTAGGCTTCCCTGTACATGGTTGAAGTCCTCTTCGTCATAGTAATACAGCATATCCAGCCTCAACTCAATCGCCGCAATCCACAGGGAAATCGTATCCTTTTTCTCTTCCGGTGTCTGAGCGGTTTCTATCAACTGAAATAGGGAATCTTCTAGCTCTTCCATCCGGCTGCGCAAATCGGAATCTCTTCTCTCCTCAAAATCGTCTATCATCATCCATTGCACCGCTCGGCCTTCTATCTCTCCTCCAAGCTGTTTTGCGTCTTCACTTAAGTTAGTCAGCTCATACACCCGTTCTCCTTGGCCGCTTTGTGAGCTCTGGCCACCTCCTTCGCCTCCGGCATTTCCGCTACATCCGACAAAGGAAAACACCATTAACACACAAACAATTGCGGCAATTATCCTTTTCATTTCTTTCCTCCCTGATTAGGGTTCCCCACCCTTTTGTTTTCTTTCCTAAATTTTACCATGCCACTTTCTTAATTACAATATATTTTCCAAAAAATATTATTTTATCTGTACTCTGTCGAAATTACACTTCTCTCAATATTTTATCCTGTTCTCAACCGTTTATGCCTAGGTCGCTTTACACCACTTTTCGCTTAAATCCAGTCTCCTCCCACCGCCCTTTTACATCATATTAAGTGTAATGAGCTTCACTCTCTCTTTCCAGGCCTCTTTACACTGCTTTTAGTGTAAACACAACTCCCCCTCGTAACTTCACCCTGTTTACACTACTTTTGATGTAACTCTCCAATCCATTCTTTCGCCAGCCTCTTTACATTACTTTTAGTGTATGCCAAACCTCCTTATAATCGCTTCTTTTCATCGAGTATCCGTTTCAAAAGGCAATCGTTACACTCCATTAGGTGTAAAAA
>CAJJPW010000232.1 GCA_905193725.1 uncultured Eubacteriales bacterium | reverse complement strand
AGCATTTCCATGATCATCGGGAAGTTCTGTTCTATCGCCTGTGGCGCCAAGTTTCTTTTCAACAGCGCCAACCACGCGCTGGGCTCCCTATCCACCTATCCATTTCCCATCTTTTATGAGGAATGGGGCTTAGACATTCAAAATGTGGCAGCCGCCTGGGACAACAAGGGGAATATTCTGGTGGGCAACGACGTCTGGATTGGATACGAGGCCGTTATCCTAGCTGGCGTCACCATTGGAGACGGAGCCATTATCGGGGCACGAGCTGTAGTAACCCAGGACGTCCCACCCTACACCATTGTGGGAGGGGTGCCCGCAAAGCCCATTCGCAGGCGTTTTTCAGAACAGACCATTTCCCTGCTTCTGGAGCTACAGTGGTGGGACTGGCCAAAGGAGAGGATTGCGCGCAACATAGCGGCAATACAGGCGGGAAAACTGGGTGATCTCCGGTAATCCATTCCCAGCCTATTCCTCATGCACACCTGGAAGGGAAAGCAAAACCCGCCTCGGTAAACTGAGCCGAGACGGGCTTTTTTGTCCTTTTTCACGGGTAGCAAATTCCCTTGCCCTAGGCCCTAAGGCCACTCAGCGCCCTAGGCCGGAGTAATCTGTTGCTTCAAAGCCCTTGGTTCTCATCTCCGGTGCATCCTGTACCACGCCGCCCATTTCACCGTACAGGTCTGCCAACCAGATGAAGTCCTGGGCATTGTCAAATCGATCCGCCACACTGGCGGAAATATCCCCTTCTGTGCGGATATAGCCCCTGTCATTTCGAACCAAGCCTGCCGTGTCTAGCAGCATCTGTTTATATTCTCCATACATGGCGGCTTCCTGCTGGGTATATGTGGCGATGCTCTGCTCGCTGTAGGAGTCGTCATCCACATAGGCTTCTTTGAGGATCTTCCACTCCTCTCCATTCTCCAAAGCGTTTGAGAACAGCTCGTATGTGTGATCCTCCAAGGGGATCTGCTCCATCCAGTATGCCCAGTAATTTCCTCCCGTCCAATAGGCGTTGGCAGCGATTTGGTTGAGACTCTCGTTTTGGTAATGGTAAATTCGTATGACCTCTTGGTCCTCGTTCATGATATTATTCCCATAGAGGTTGACGCACATCTGCCCTGCTGTATCCTGGGACAAAAACAGCGAGAGCCTGGTGGCATAGAAGTTACAAGAAAAGTTTTGGGTAGTAAAATGGCAAGCACTGGCGACATAGGGGCCGTCTTCGCCCACTTCATACACCTCTAGATGCACTTCGCTGGCGGTTCCCTCGCTCTCTAAGCGCAGCAGCAGGAGTTCGGATTGTTCATCTCCATCTAAATCCTCTATGCCGGCGCTCAGTATGCCGTTGATACGGCTCACATCCACAGAATCGCTGTTGTGGCCGCTCCACTCCCAGGAGCCCGTCTCCATCATGCCACATTGTGGTATGAGAGTACTTTGTAGGTAGTTCTCTAACAGCGCCGCTTCATCCGGCGCTGTTTCAGTTGGAATTTCCTCCGGCGTCTCTTCCGGCTCTGCCGTTTCCTTCTCTGTGGGTTCCGGCTCCACAGGCTCTACCACTTCCGGCGCCCTACAACCTGCCGCTGAAAGCAGCACGAGTAGGCACAATAAAAATAACATCGTTTTTTTGAAAGCCATTTCTCTTCCTCCCTGTCTATTTCCAAGATGCGATCCTAAGCCAATGAGCAGCGCCGCCATGCGCGTCTTTGCATCGCCGTGTTTTGCGACTTTTTCACCCTTTTTACGTCTACTATTTTTACTCACACATATAATGCTCGCATTGCTCTCATTGGCGGAAGGTATTGATTGATCTCGAAATTTCTCGTCTTCTGTTTCCAAGCTATAATAACTATTATAGCAATAAATCCCAGAAAAGTACAGCAGCGTGACGCTGCACCCACATGCGCAAATGGAGGTCGATTTTGCCTCCAGTACTCTCCCCACGGTAGCCAGCATAGTGCTGATCATGGCGCCCCTAGCGTGACATTTTGTGGAAATTGGGCTGCAAAAGAGTGAACATGAAAAACCTTACAATTTTGTAAGGGTTTTCTGTACAGCATAATTTGTGCGATGTAACAGAGGCTCCCGGAATAGATATTTCCTTTCGGACACCAAAGAGAGAATTCCTCTTAAAAGGATAATCTAACTTGATTATAGATACTTTCTACCGGGAAAATTGACAAAAATGTTATGAATTATTGGGTCAATCATTAATACATATAGCTCAAAAACGGCTTATTCCCTTTTTGGGCAATCAAGTCTCCTGTTTTGGTCATCCTCGCTCAAATTCCAATTGTAAAAAATGGAGAATTTGAGTGCCAAGGTTTTTCTCGACAAAAGCAGGAAAGAGTAGTAATACTCCTGTCCTAATTCAACTATGGAGAATTTAATACGCCGTAAAGCTTTACCTATCTTTATAATAGCCAACGGTATTTTGTATTTTATAAGAAAATTATGTATTTTGAGAGTAACAGAAATGATAGCCATCTTCACTTAATTTACTCCGATGATAATCTTCCAATGTACAAATCTAATCTGAACGCCTCATGCCAAAATCTCCCCATCTCTTTTGTTTGCTGCCATCGTTCATTTATTGTAAATATGCAACATTTATTAAAACTTGTATCTGTCCCTACCAGCTAATATGCTCTCAAACCAATTAGGAGAGTTTTCTTTTTGCATCCTTTTCTTCCTTCATCTTGAGCTGAGTCAAGCTATTTTTGTAGTTCTAACTTGACAAACGCCCGCATATACAGTATATTAGTAATTCGTTAAATACTTATATTTTTGGAGTGATTTTATGGTGAAAGCGTCCCGTATTTCTCAGATCGGCAGTGAATGTGTCGCATGCGGCTATTGTGCCAGTATATGTCCCAAAAATGCCATTCAGATTGTATGGGGAATAGCAGCCCGTGTAGATGAAAACAAATGTATCGGCTGCGGCAAGTGCGCAAAAGTGTGTCCAGCAGCAGTAATTGAAATGGTGGAAAGGAGCGTTGTCTAGTGAGAAAAAAGAGATGGTCGGATTATCTTTGGATTGCCGAGCTATGCTATCTGTTTTTGGGGTTATTCAATATCCTATTCGCATGGCTAGGCATGCTGTTTTTCTGTATTCCTCTGTTCATCGCCATAATTGGCGGCAGTAAAGCCTATTGTAACCGCTATTGTGGGCGCGGGCAACTTCTAAATCTGCTGGGAGAAAAGCTAAAACTATCGAGAAATGCTCCACCGCCCAAATTTTTGCGCAGTCCATGGTTTCGGTATGGTTTTCTGACTTTCTTTATGGTCATGTTTGGCCTCATGTTATTCAGCACCTATCAAGTATTCGCCGGCGCACCTCTTTCGCAGACTGTTACGCTTTTGTGGGTGTTCAAGCTCCCGTGGCAGTGGGCGGACGTAAGTTTTGTGGCTCCGTGGATTGGACAGTTTGCTTTTGGCTTTTTCGGCGTTATGCTCACTTCTACCGTCCTAGGGCTTTTTACAATGTTGTTGTTCCGGCCCCGTTCGTGGTGCGTATACTGCCCGATGGGAACCATGACCCAGGGAATTTGTAAATTGAGAAATGGAAAGAAGGTAAAAGAATATGGAAGAACAGGCAAAGAAAATAGCGGATTTATTGAAACTACTGGCAAATGAACACCGGCTTTTGATTCTATGCGCTCTGCTCAAGGGACGGCTCACCGTTGGGGATATTCATCAATATACGCCCAGCATCTCCGCCTCGGCTCTGTCTCAGCATTTAAATTATATGAAAATGGCCGGCATCCTGGCTTCGGAAAAAGGCCTGGTCT
>CAJJPW010000231.1 GCA_905193725.1 uncultured Eubacteriales bacterium | reverse complement strand
GGAGCCGATGATCATGCCAGTGGCTGTGGCATCCCCCTGGTCTGCATGGATGTACATATTAGGGGCATAGACGTATCCCAAAAATCCATCGTAGTACACTTGATGCCAATCCGTTGCTGCATTGAACTGGGTAACATCAAAGGTGATCCCCTTGTTGATGTTCATAATCAGCGTCTTATCTGCGCCTGTGCCGTTATATAGGCCTACCCAGCCCAGGCCGCCGGACTCTGCCTTGGCCAGAGAAGCCGGGGCCTTTGTTTCTTTAAGTGCCACACTGTCTGCCTTTATGTATCCCTCATAGCCGTCGTAAAAGATCTTATGCCAACCAGATGCCACATCTGCCTGGATAGCCTGAATTTCGGCGTCCTTTTCCAAAGTGCCCAGCGCCTTTTTCCCAGCGGACATGGAGTCATATACGATAGCGCTAGAGGCTATCACCTTACCTGTGGTCTCAATATTCGGTTTATTCACTGTAAGGGTCAATTTGGCATAAATATTTGTGTTCACCGAGGAAGAGGCGATAATATCCGTGGTGCCAGAGCGCAAAGCAGTGATCTTGCCATCTTCCACTTTGGCGACCGTCTCGTCTGTGCTCTGCCAATTGAGGGTATCGTCGCTATCTTGTGGCTCTGTCTGCGCCTCGAGCGTATCCGTTCCGCCGATATCTAATGTCAAACGATCGGTATCAAAGGCAATGCTGGTAAAGGGCTTCTCCACCCCTTGTGCAAAGGCAACTCCATTTAGAGTGCAAGTGATCATCAGACTGATGGTCAACACCAATGATATCATTCTCGCTAATTTCTTCAAAGTAAGTTCCTCCCCATTTTTTCATCTATCATATACACAATATATATACATTATCATAGCAAATCGTTTGCCCAAATACTACAGGTACAATTTGCTTAAACTGCTAATTCTATATTACCATGATTTATGGCAAATGTAACGCGTTTACAAAAATTTAATAAACACATAACGCATATAGTAATCATATGCATAGCTTCACTCGTTCATTCCGTCTGCAAAAATTTTAGTGCAAACGCAAAAACGCCAAAAGCCAATTTGGCCTCCAGCGAATTGCGTCTAAAATGATCCTGCTTTTATCCGTTAAAAATGTCCTGCTTGACGATGCACTCTTCTCTGCCTGGGCCCACGCCGATCATCGCCACGGGCACCCCTGTGTGCTTTTCGATGAACTCCACATAGTCCTTCGCCTCCTGTGGCAGATCCTCGTACCGGCGAATGTGGGAGAGCTGATCGCTCCAGCCGGCAAACTCCTGATACACTGGCTTTGCCTTGGCCAGCTGTGCTAACGACGCGGGGTAGTTATCCACCACTTTGCCATCTATCTCGTAGCCGATGCACACCTTGACTTTGTCCATGCCCCCTAGGGTATCCATTCTGGAGAGGGCAAAGCTGGTGATGCCGCTGGTGCGGGCTGCGAACTTCACGATGACCAGATCCAGCCAGCCCGTCCTCCTGGGCCGCCCAGTGGACACGCCAAATTCGTGGCCTTTTTGCCGAATCGCCTCGCCCACTTCATCGTTTAGCTCTGTGACAAACGGGCCTTCTCCCACTCTGGTGGTGTAGGATTTCACCACGCCCACCACTTCGTCTACCGCTTTGGGGCCAAGGCCGATGCCGCTAAACACACCGCTGGCTGTGGGATGGGAGGAGGTTACATATGGGTATGTGCCAAAGTCTAAGTCTAAAAGCATACCCTGGGCTCCTTCAAAGAGCAGCTTTTTGCCCTGTCTGAGCAGCTCGTAGGCCATGAGGGAGGTATCGCATACCATATCCTTTAGGACTTCCCGATAGCCCAGGTATTCCTCCAGGATTTGCTCATAATCCATCGGCTCGCCGCCGTATATCTGCATCACACCGAGAGTATGCCAGAGACGGTCTTCGTCCAGATATTTTTTCAGCTTTCCGGCAAATGCCTCGTCAAACAAGTCGCACACCCGAAGGCCAGTTCTGCTGGTTTTATCCGTATAACACGGGCCAATGCCCCGTTTGGTGGTGCCGATTTTCGCATCTGCCAGTTTTTCCTCGATCAAGGCGTCCAGTTCTCTATGATATGGCATGATCATGTGGCATCTGTCGCTGATATACAGGTTTTTCACCTGAACCCCTTTTTCCTTCAGGTAGGAGATCTCCTCCACCAGTGCTTTGGGGTCTAGCACCACGCCGTTGCCGATCATACAGGGTTTGTTTCCATAGAGGATTCCCGATGGAATCAAGTGGAGTTTGTATTCCACGCCGTCTACAATCACAGTGTGCCCTGCGTTGTTGCCGCCTTGATAGCGAATTACCGCATCTGCTTTGTTTGCAAGGTAGTCTACAAATCGTCCCTTGCCCTCGTCTCCCCATTGGGAGCCAAATACTACTAAACCTGGCATTTGGCCGTTCACATCCTTAGCTTTAAAATAATGTGGGCATGAAAAAAGCGCGGGATTCCCACGCAAAATATCCTATATTAGAATATCATACTTTCTGGCAAAAAGTCAACCGTTTCCCCCACATTGGGGGGAAAGCAGCGCTACTGGCCGAGCAGACAAGGCTTACCCCCTATCTCTCCCCTTTTTCCGCCAAAATTCCAAAAATTTATGGTGCACTTCTTGCCCCTCCAGTTGATGCAGCGCCTGCAATGTGTCATCTTCCACCTGCCCACCGGTATTGGCCAGATAGGCGATGGCCTGGTTTTTCAGGTTGGCGGGTTTGGCAAAGTTCTTGCCCGCCGTCTGGCGGAGCGCTTTGATGCAGCTTCCCTCCAATATCTCCCGGAGAGGATACACCTTCTTGGGGTCAGCAAAGCCCAGCTGGTTTTTGGGGCAGCAGGTCTGGCACTGCTCGCACCCTAGAATCTGGTAGATCTGGGCCATGTACTTCTCCTCCATCTGGTTATCCAGCATGTGGTAGCGCAGACAGCGGGAGATATCCAGCCTGCCATCCTCCCCTAAAGCCCCCAGTGGGCAGACACATAGGCAGATTTGGCAGTGTTCTGGGCAAGGGGTAGCGTCCGTTTTTGCGCTCTCCTCCCCGATCTTTTCGGCCAGAAGAATCCCCTGGATGTGGATCAGCGAGCCAAATTTTGGGTGGTAGTAAAACCCGTTTTTCCCCAAAAATCCCCCACCCCTCAAGGCCAAGTGTTTGAGGGGCACTTCAAAGGTGTGCCGCGCTAGTACGCCCAGGCGGGTGATCTCTTCTGCCACTGCCTTTGCGTCAAAATACCCTTTGTTGCTAGCCTTATAGTAATTGGAAAGCGGGATGCTGCCCTCCGGCGCAAGCTTTTCATCCATCCCATAGCGGTAAAACAGCAGCAGCACTTGCTTTGCACCGGGCAGCAGGGCGGATGGGTCTAGCACCAGATGGTTGGGGTTGTCTTCCCGCTCCACCGGTGCGGCAGACACGAGAAAGTAACCGTCTGCACTGCTCTTCCCTATCCTCTCCAAAAACGGGTTCAATTGCCATTCCCCCTAAGATATCAAAAATTTGAAAAATTTCTCTATTCTTTTTCCTCCTTCTATTGTATAATAAGAGCACACCAAATGCACATCTTATTTTTATATTACGCAGCTAGATCAATTTATCATTGGAACATATAGGAGGTTTTCTTGTGCCATGAAACGAGCGTTCGTCATGATACTCATCTGCATCGCCATTTTAGTCTTTCCCCTAAGCTGTACTACCAATTTGGGCAGTATTTCCACTCCCATGGGACAAGCCTCTGTTACCGAGCAAAAGCTGGTGAGCTCCTATGGTGATTTGCAGCCAGAGGAAAATGCCCGCTTTTACACCGT
>CAJJPW010000230.1 GCA_905193725.1 uncultured Eubacteriales bacterium | reverse complement strand
AGGCGTTCAGCCACTCGGCACCGTCAATCAGGACGGCCGAGGCAACAATGGCGAAGACCATACCGAGGGCGCGCGCGTGCACAACGTGATCGGCACCTACATGCACGGCTCGTTGCTGCCTAAAAACCCCGCCATCAGCGATTTCCTTATCGAAACTGCCGTGACTCGTCGTTACGGTACGTTCGATACGTCCGATCAGACCCCCGAACAAGCCAAGGAGCTCGCCCGGCTCGATCAAGTAGCCACCAACGCGCGCAAGGCTGCCGCCGAACGTCCTCGGTGAATTCTCGGTGAGTCCTCGGTAAGTACCAATCAGCGAAAAATCAGTCGAAATCAGTCTGAGGGTCTAGTACATTGCCCTGTTGTTTGCGCTAGGCTTGGTGGTACGAGACATGGCACCAGGCCATGTCGGACCTCGAAGGAGGGGTATCATGGCTGATTTTGATCTTCTGGGTGATGCCCTGTGTGACCTCTGGCCGTGGCCGCGGCACCATAGCGCTTACCTGTGTCTCATCTGTCTGAGCATCTTTATCGTTTACCTTGCCGATGTTGAGCACTTGGCTGTCTCTGCTCCCATCTCGGTAGATGGTGACGCCCTTGCATCCTAGGTCAAAGGCCAAATCGTATACCTGACGCACTTCCTGCTCGGTGGCGTCGTGCTTGAAGTTCACCGTCTTGGAAACGGCGTTGTCGGTGTACTCCTGGAAGGCCGCCTGCATTTTGATGTGGTACTCAGGAGACACATCGTGAGAGGTCACGAAGATCTCTTTGAGGTCCTCTGGGATCTCACCGATATCGTGCAGAGAGCCGCTGTTTGCGATCTTCTCCATGAGTTCTTTTGTATAAAGCCCCCGCTCCTTTAGCACCTGTTCAAAATACGGGTGTGTCTCGATGAGATGGTCGTTGTCCATCACATTGCGGATATACGAAAGGGCAAAGATAGGCTCGATGCCGCTGGAAGTGTTGCAGATAATGGAGATGGTCCCTGTGGGTGCAATGGTGGTAATGGTGGCATTGCGAATGGGCTGCTCCTCCTTCAAGGTGCTCTGCTCAAACAGCGGGAAAGCCCCTCTCTCTTTGGCCAGCTCTCGGCTCTCTTCCTTGCCGTGATCGTCGATGAACTTCATGATCTTTTGGCCCAGTGCTACCCCTTCTTCGCTGTTATAGGGGATCTTGAGCTTGTACAGCATGTCCGCAAAACCCATGACGCCTAAACCGATTTTTCTGGTGCTCTTGGTCATCTCCTCAATTTCCTTGAGGGGATATTGGTTCATCTCGATGACATTATCTAGGAAGTGAACAGCCTTTTTGACTACCTCTTCCAGGCCCTCGTAGTCGATTTCTCCATCTTCTACAAAGGCACTTAGGTTGATAGAGCCTAAATTGCAGCTCTCGTAGGGGAGAAGCGGTTGCTCTCCACAGGGGTTTGTGCTCTCGATTTCCCCCACACAGGGAACCACATTGTCCCGGTTGAGCCGATCTAAGAAGATGATACCCGGCTCTCCGTTCGTCCACGCCATTTTGACGATTTTATCGTATACCTCGCTGGCGTTGAGTTCCCCTACTTTCTTACCGCCTCTGGGGTCGATTAAATCGTAGTTTTCCCCTCTGCGCACTGCCTGCATGAACTTTTCAGTGATCCCAATGGAGATGTTGAAGTTTGTAATGTCGTTATTGTCCTGTTTACAGGTGATAAACTCCAGAATATCTGGATGATCTACTCGCAAAATGCCCATATTTGCGCCACGTCTCGTGCCGCCCTGCTTGACCGCCTCTGTCGCCGCGTTAAACACCTTTAAAAAGCTCACAGGGCCGCTGGCAACACCTCCCGTGGTGTTAACTGTTGCGCCAGATGGCCGCAACCTGGAAAAGCTAAACCCAGTGCCGCCGCCGCTCTTATGGATCAGCGCTGCATGTTTCACTGCGTCGAAGATCTCCTCCATGCTATCCCCTACTGGCAGCACAAAGCAGGCCGAAAGCTGCCCTAATGGACGCCCGGCATTCATTAACGTAGGAGAATTCGGCATGAACTTCAGGGAAGAAATCATCTCATAAAATTCCTCTTCCGTCTTTTGAACATCTGCATTTTTATCAAAATGAAGATCTCCTTTTGCAATTGTTGAGGCCACCCGGCGAAACATCTGTGGAATGTCCTCTAGCAACTTCCCATTTTCATCCTTCGCCAGATATCTTCTCTCCAGCACTGTTATGGCATTTTTCGATAGCTCCATTCATAGATCCTCCATTTCTTATCTTCCGTTATTTCTCATTACTGCCTATGGTGGCTCTCGGAAATCCGTCTGTTCTCTGTAGGACCCAGCAAAGCGCATAAAAAAACACCCGTTTAGTCTTTTGCCACAGGCTGTAAAATATGATACCCTCTATATAATATACAACACAATATGTGGTATGTAAACAACTAATAATACTAATTTTATACCAATTAAGGTGTTAAATAGAGGTGTTAAAAGGGTTTTTTAGCAGTTTATTCCACTTTCCTCCCAAATGCTATACTCTTTGTGAATGAATATTTCTCTGTGGCGTATAAAATATTTTATGGTCATTTCAATTTGTGTTATAATAAGTGCAACTTGATAAAAATTGGAGTTGATAATATGATCATTGATGCACACATGCATGCCTTTCCCGATAAAGTAGCGGTAAAGGCCATTCCAAAATTGGCATCTGTCTGCAAGCTGCAAAATGTGTGCGATGGAACCATCTCACAGACCATTGAGAAAATTAAGGAAAATCATCTGGATATGGGGCTCATTTTAAATATCGCCACCAATCCCTCTCAGCAGACCCATATAAATGACTGGTCTTATGAGATCAGCAAATATCCGGAGATTCAAGCATTTGGCTCGGTTCACCCAGATGCGCCAGATGCACTGGCCGAGCTTCACCGCATCAAGCATCTGGGGCTCAAAGGTGTGAAACTCCATCCCTGCTACCAGGGCTACTATATTGACGACCCAAAGGCATTTCCCATCTATGAGGAGTGCTCTTATTTGGAATTGCCCGTTGTATTTCACGCCGGCTACGATCCCTATGCGCCAAATCTCATCCACGCGTCTCCCAGGGCCTGCCTCACCGTGCACAAAAACTTTCCCAAACTGACGGTTGTGTTTGCCCATATGGGAGGCATCAAATACTGGAAAGAGGCACAAGAGCTGCTCATTGGTCAGGACGTGTACCTGGATACCGCCATGTGTGCGGGCCTGATGGATACACCACTGGCCATGGAGATGATCTCCAAACACGGGGCAGAGCGAGTGCTATTTGGCAGCGACTTTCCCTGGCACGACAGCACCATGGAATTGCAGATGATCGATTCTTGGCCTCTCCCTCAGCGGGAAAAGGACCTGATCTTGGGAGAAAACGCCATGAGGGTATTTTCGCTCTAGCTTGAGCAGATCAGACGTAGGCCAATTTGCTTTTTCTAGAAAATACACTCCCCAGTTGCAAACTCACAAAGGACAGAAGGATTTTTTAAGGAGGAAGTGCTATGTTGTCCAAAAAGTCTAGCCGTGTACTCGTATCCCTGGTTCTGACCATCTGCCTCATATGCAGCATTTTAGGAGGATGCGCCCCATCGGCTACTCCTGCACAGCCGGAAATACAGCTCAGTCCCTATGGGGAGACGGCGGTCCCCAGCATACAAAATTTTGCTGCTGATCAACAGGTCAACGATGCGCTATACACGTATTTTACCTCTCTGATCGATGCTCTTCCCGAGCAGACGCCTTCGTATGAGCTGAACTATGCGCTAGACGTGCTCTCAAACACCAGTTTAGTGCTCCATAGCGCCATCCAGCACGCTGACA
>CAJJPW010000229.1 GCA_905193725.1 uncultured Eubacteriales bacterium | reverse complement strand
ATCTATCTCTATTCTAGGAAATCCCTCAGTTTTTTACTTCTACTTGGATGGCGCAACTTGCGCAGCGCCTTTGCCTCGATTTGGCGAATTCTCTCCCGGGTGACCTGGAACTCCTTGCCCACCTCTTCCAGCGTTCTAGCACGTCCATCATCCAGACCAAACCGCAGCTTTAATACCTTTTCCTCCCGGGGGGTTAGGGTATCTAGCACGTCAATAAGCTGCTCTTTGAGCAGTGTAAATGCCGCTGCTTCCGCTGGTGCTGGCGCATCGTCGTCTGGGATAAAGTCCCCTAAGTGGCTGTCCTCCTCCTCGCCAATGGGCGTCTCAAGGGACACAGGCTCTTGGGCGATTTTCAAGATCTCCCGCACCTTTTCCTCAGGCATGTCCATCTCCTTTGCCATCTCTTCGGGCAGCGGATCTCTGCCGTATTTCTGCAGCAGCTGACGGGACACTCGGATGAGCTTATTGATGGTCTCCACCATATGCACTGGAATTCGAATAGTTCTGGCTTGGTCGGCAATTGCCCGGGTAATCGCCTGGCGAATCCACCATGTGGCGTAAGTGCTAAACTTATATCCTTTGGTATAGTCGAACTTTTCCACCGCTTTGATGAGGCCCAAGTTGCCCTCTTGAATCAGGTCTAAAAAGAGCATGCCTCTACCCACATACCGTTTGGCAATGCTGACCACCAATCTCAAATTGGCCTCTGCCAGCTTGCGCTTGGCCTCCACATCACCCTGAGCCATTCTCTGAGCAAGATCTTTTTCCTCTTCTGCTGAAAGCAGTGGAACTTTCCCAATCTCCTTTAAGTACATTCTCACAGGGTCGTCGATATTAATGCCCTCGGGAATGGATAAATCCAGATTGGTCTCATCAAAATCCTCATCCTGTGTGACGATTTCATCCTCTATCATATTGTCATCTAAGATGTCAACCTTTAAATCTTCCAAAACTTCGTAAAGTTTTTCAATCTGCTCTGGTTTAATGTCCACATCTTCCAGCGCATCCATAATTTCTTTATAGGTTAAAACACCCTTTTGTTTGCCTTGTTCAATGATTTTTAAAATTCGCTCGTCCCGTTTTATCGTCTTGGGATCTTTTTCTTCACTATTTTTCACTTGCTTACCATTCCCACTCAAATACAATCACCTACTATTTCATCTCGCTCTTAAATTTATATATCAACTTGTTGATCGTTTCGATCTCCTTTAACACATCTCTGGGCTCATTTGGCCCATTACCCTGGGTTAACTGCTCTTTCAGCGCTTCTTTTTTCGCTTCTAGGTTCCGTAGTTTAATGCTCTTTATTAGACCTCTACTATATTCATCTCCATTTTCTATCTCATCAAAACCATGTCTTTCATTGAGCATGTTGACTAGTTCGCCAAAGTTCTCATGATCGCTGAGCTTGGATAATATTTCGGCATGAGAAGGTAAAATACCTTCTTTTATTCCATTTTTCATGCATAAAAATATTTTCCCAAACAGATCATTTCTAAAGTCATTTTCGTCTATCTGCTCTGTTAAGCCAAAAATCAAATCTGGCTTTTCTAAAAGCAGCTGGATCAATTTCCTTTCATAAATAAAATCTTCCATTTTGTCTAGTTTATTCCCATTTGAAGATAAATTATTCAATTGCTGGGTTTTTGGCGCGTTTTCATCGCCTTGGAGCTCATTTTCGATGGACTGCCGGCTGATGCCCGTCATATCCGAGAGTTTTCCGATGTAGTAATCCCTAGCAATGCTGCTTTTAATGCTCTTCACAATACCGCTGGCCGCTTTGCAGTACTTCATCACCTCGTTGGGGTCGCCAAAGTCAAACTCACTTTTGAGCATTTCCAGTTTGTAGTCCACTAAGGGCAGTGCCTCTCGAACCGCCTTTTTAAACTCACCTGGACCATAAGCTCGAATAAACTCATCTGGATCTTTTCCCTCGCGAAATCGGATTACCTTTACCTCTAGCCCTTGGCCTTCTAGAATATCTAGTCCTCGGAGAGTGGCCTTTTGTCCTGCGCTGTCTCCATCATAGGCGATGTACACCTGATTTACATACCTTTTGATGAGCCGGGCTTGCTCTGTGGTCAGCGCTGTTCCCAAGCTAGCTACCACCGGCAAAATGCCAAAGGCATTGAGGGCGATCACGTCCATATACCCTTCCACCACAATGAGGCTTTTCAGACCCCGCATTTTTTTGATGTTGTTAAACCCATAGAGGTTGTGCCTTTTATCGTAAATGGGCGTGTTGGTGGTGTTGAGGTACTTGGGAATGCCGTCCCTATCCATCACTCGGCCGCCAAACCCGATCACCTTGTCAAATACGTTGATGATGGGAAACATCACCCGATTGCGAAACACATCGTAGATCTTCCCATCCTTCATCTTGGCCAACCCCGCCTTTACCATGTCTGAAGAAGTATACCCTTTTCCCTTTAGATACTGCAATAGCTCATCAAAGGAGTTGCTGGCGTATCCCAGGCCAAATCGAGTAACCACGCTCCCGCTGATCCCCCTATTTTGCAGGTAATCTCTGGCCACCTTTCCCTTGGCAGAGAGCAAGTTCTTGTGAAAATACGCCGCTGCCGCTTTGTTCACCTCGTATAACCTGTTTCTCTCCTTCTTTTTGGCCTCATACGCCCTATTGTCCACCATCTGTGGCATGGGCATGCCTACCCTATCCGCCAAAAAGTTCACTGCCTCCACATAGTTTAAGTGGTTGAGCTCCATAATAAAGTTGATTACAGAACCCCCTTTTTGGCAGCTAAAGCAGTAGAACATCTGTTTATCCGGGTTGATATTAAAAGAGGCGTTAGTCTCCTTGTGAAAGGGACAAAATCCCCAATAGCGGGACCCCTTTCTCTCCAGTGGGACATATTCCCCTATGACGCTCACAATGTCGTTTTTACTCAAAAGCTCTCTGAGCCATTCATCTGAAAATCTTGCCATATATCAGTACTTTTCTATCCCTGCCTTTTTGATTTACATCTTCTCCCAAGACTTGGGCAAAAAGATGCTGCTAAAGCAGTGCATCGCATACCGGTCGGTCATGCCGGCGATGTAATCCACCACGCACTGCTGCTCTCCATATTCCTCTAAAAACCGCTTTTGCTCCTCTGGCAGCTTATCCGGACGCTTTCTATAGTATTCAAACAGCATCCTGATAATATTCTCCGCCTTTTGCTCTTCCTTTTTTGCCAGAGACTTGGTATACAGCCTCTGAAACATAAACTCCCTCAGCAGATCAGTGGCCCTGCCGATTTCATCGGACATGGAAAGCACCGGTTGGTCCATGCTGTGGAAGATGATATCCCGAATCATAGTGTCGATGCGCTCTCCGTGGGTTTTGCCCAATACCTCTAGGCACTCCTGTGGTAAATCGTCCACCGAAAAAAGCCCCGCCCGCAGAGCGTCGTCGATATCGTGGTTGAGATAGGCAATGCGGTCTGCAAAGTTCACCGCCATGGCCTCCAGCGTCGCTGGCTTGCCACTTTTTTTGTGGTTTAATATGCCGTCCCGCACCTCCCAGGTGAGGTTAAGCCCCTTGCCGTTTTCCAGCTTTTCCACAATCCTAAGGCTCTGCTCGTTGTGTTCAAAATGGCCGGTAACTTCCCGAAGCACCCGCTCCCCCGCATGGCCAAAGGGCGTGTGCCCCAGATCGTGCCCCAAGGCAGCCGCCTCTGTCAAATCCTCGTTGAGACGCAATGCTCTGGATATTGTCCGGGCAATTTGCGAAACCTCCAGGGTATGGGTGAGCCGAGTGCGGTAGTGATCCCCCTCTGGCGACAGGAAAACCTGCGTCTTAAACTTCAGCCGCCGAAAGGATTTACAGTGGATAATCCGATCCCGATCCC
>CAJJPW010000228.1 GCA_905193725.1 uncultured Eubacteriales bacterium | reverse complement strand
CAGGTGCTGTTTTCTATCTTCCTATGAATATTATTACTTGCCTGAGTTCTGTCTTTTCCCCTCTCCGTAGGGGCTTCCCTCGCCCGTCCTGGCTTTGTACTTTTCAAAGGCGTCCACAATCTGCTTGACCAGTTTATGCCGAACCACATCTCTTCTAGACAGGCGAATGATGGCAATATCTTCAATGCCCTTTAAAATTTTCGTGCACTGCTCCAGCCCCGAGCGGGAATCCCTGGGCAGGTCAATCTGGGTAATATCCCCATTGATGATGATCTTCGTGCCCTCTCCAAACCGGGTGAGCACCATCATCAGCGTATCCAGTGTGGTATTTTGCCCCTCGTCTAAAATCACATAGCAGGAACTTAAAGTTCTGCCCCGCATGTAGGCCAGAGGCGCCACTTCAATGGTCCCATCCTCCAAATACTTGTGCACCGTCTCTTGTCCCAAAAATTCGTAGAGAGAATCATATAGCGGCCGCAGATAAGGGTCTACCTTTTGCTGTAGATCGCCAGGTAAGAAACCCAGCTTCTCCCCCGCCTCCACCGCCGGCCGGGTGAGCACAATGCGGGAGATCTCCTTGCGCTTTAGGGCAGCCACTGCAAGGGCGGTGGCAAGGTAGGTCTTGCCCGTCCCCGCAGGCCCGATGCAGATGGTTACGGTATTATTTTCAATGGCCTTAATGTACTCCTTTTGGCCGATGGTTTTGCATTTGATGGGCTTTCCCCGGTTGGTCACAATCACCACGTTAGACATGGCCTCTATAGCGGCGCCGGCATCCTGCTGCTCTGTGCCTGCAAGCTCCAGCGCTTGATCCACTAAAATATCTGTGATCACCGGATGAATCTCCAGCATCTTTTGCAGCGCCCGCAGGGCATTTGCCCCCTGGTGCACGGCAGAGGGTATTTCACCGCTGACCTCTACTCCAGAATCCTTGATACTGATGGAAACCTCAAGCGCTCTTTCTATTTCCTTTACGTGGCAATCCTGGGGCCCAAAAACCCCGGAAATCTGTTCTGCCGAGTCAAACACAACTTGCTCTCTTTCCAAGTATATCCTCCTAGTGCTCTTCTTGTAGAATCCAATTATCATCTCATATTATAGTATTCCCCATGGCAACTTGCAAGAGAGAGGGAAATATTTCTCTGCCACCTTTGAAAAAGCGGCAAATTCTTTTACACTCACTGAAGATACTGAACCTGGGCAATTTCCTCCAGGGTGTATACGGTTACTTTTACCTCCATCGTATCCCCTTCTATGGTGCATTCGGAATCCATACCCAGAATCTCTGCGGATTCCGGCACTTTTTGCTGTGCCTTTAAAAAGGCCTTCTCCTCCAGCTCTACTTTGAGAGGCGCGGCATCTGCCACATTTTGCGTCTGCTGGGTCTTGTAATAGGACTCCTTAACGAGGTACATGGGCATGGGCGTGTTCTCCCCCATGGTCTGCTGAACACTCGTTTCCACCTCATAGGGCTCTTCCATAGTCATTTCGCCGCTGATTTTGGTCTTGACGCCGCCCATTTGGAGATAGTACACCTCTTGTACTTCGCCGGTGCGCACCTGTTCCATGGAGATATGCTCCTTTTTCTCCGAGGCAGTGTACACCACCTTGCCCAAAACACTACCTCTAGCACTTACCTGGCTGACAACTCGCTCATCCCGCACTAAAATGCCGGAAATGAGCTCGTCTCCCTTTCTCACGATATCTCCAGTGCTTACCATCGTTCTACCCTCTAAAGAGGTGATTTTTTGCACCACCGCAGTTTTAGAGGCCACTAGGCTCTTAGGCCTGGTATCGTCGATCATCTGGGGCGGCTCCTGGGATTTCACTAGCTCTACCATGAGGGTCGTGCCCTTAAAATAGGGGTTGCAATAGGCCACTTCATCATTTTGCTTGACGATACTCTCCTTAATCTCCTTCAAATCCACTTGGGATTTGAGCATAAACGGCTGCACTCCCAAATCCTCCAGTTGCTGTGAGATGGCAAACTCATTCATCTGCTCATTGGGCAGAAGCCTCACCTCCCACACAAAAAAGGTAGAGGCATAAAGTAGTAGTAGGCAGACGAGGATTCCTATCCACAGAGCTGGGCGTTTGTAAAAAAAATCCAGCTGTTTTTTTGCGCCATGGGAGTCCATAATCGTAACCGTATACCTCTCATTTTCCAGCACCCGCAAAAGCTTTCGATAGGCTGGGTAGGATAGGGTGGCTCTGATCTCCGTATAGGATACCCGTTTTACCTCACTGGCTTTGATCTGATTTTGTTTTAGCAATTGAAAGAAACCCTCTAGCTTCAGGCCTTCCAATTTGATTACTACATAGCCGACAATATAATTCCACAGTTTTCCCATCGATACCCCTACTGCCCTAAAACGTATTCCAGAGAACAAATATTCCCCGAAATCACCATACTCGTTGCCTCAAATTCTTTAATGTATAACTCCGTTCCTTTCACAATTAAAATATATTTTTCAAACAGCACTTTAATGCATATGCTTGTGTATTCTAGGATTCCCTTGTGGTTTTCCACATACAGATTTTCATTATCTACAATAATCATACGAGCTGCCCCACCCAGCACTTCTGCCGGCAATTCAAAGGCACTGGTGATTTTATTTGCAATCCTATGTTTTTTTCGCTTATCTTTTAACAGTTGTTCCTTCTTTTTTTGCAACTTGTTCATGTCATCACCATTTCATTTTTATTGTTTCTATACCTAGCAATTGTCGCTCAGTTGGTTCTAAATACAGCGCTCTTGCTCCTCATCAAAAATTTTACGCATCATCTCCAAAGCATAGTACATGTATATGTGATGCTCTCTCAAAAAAGAAGAAAGGCCCTATTTCGCCTCATCCCTTTTATTTTCTTATCCATTTCGACAATACCTATTAGCCGTGTCCTTTGACGCTCGCAACGCCAAAGGGTGCACTTAGAATTGCTATCTTCTCAAGTAGTACAAAAAAGCTGCTTTCTCGTAATAAGCAGCTTGATTCTCTCGTCTTCTTTTCCCAAGATCCCTCTATCTTTACCCGATGGCTTTATGCCCCGGCCAGTTATCCCTCAGGCAAGTCACCCCGGAATCCGATCGTGTATTTCTCGCCTGTAAAAATCAGCGTCCCCTCCTGGCTCCCGTCAGCGTACGAGGTGATGCCGCTGGAGGCAAGTGCTGTGCTTCCGTCCTCATAGGTGGCCTCATAAATGGTGTCGTGCTGTAAACCCTTCTCTATTTCCTGGAATGTTCCCTTCCAGCTTTGTCCGCTATCCTCGTTGGTTATGACAAAATCCAGGCCGGAAAATTGACAAGTCATGTTTATCATTTCCACCTCCTGAGGGCCATAATTCTCTTTTCCCTCGGGAGAAGTGGCTAAAATCTTCCCATCTTCCCCGCTTTGGATATAGCTCATCTCCCAGTGAATTTGCTCCAGAGGCAGTGGGCTGGCCCCTGCACACCCTGTGCACAACATCACCGCTGCTATCCATGCGCAAAAAATGCTCCCTCTTTTTTTCATAGCTCTCTTCCCCCTATTTTTTCCTTTTTCTTCCCCATAGGATGAAACCCACAGCCACGGCCAGCGCCACCGCACCCACTCCCCACAGAATGGGGGTTATGTCAAAAGCCCCGGTAATTTGTATGGAGGTCATGCTATCCTGATACCCAATCACATGATCGGGCAAACGGCTAGCCTGAATGACCCATAGGAGAATGCCACAAACGGCTACCACGAATAGCAGAAAACCAATCACCACCCACCTCCAGCGGCCTTTGCGCTGCACTTTTTGCTCTCCCAGAATACTTTGGGCAAAATCCTCCGGTGCTCCCAGCCGCTCTATCACCTGCAAATCCGTCTGTCCA
>CAJJPW010000227.1 GCA_905193725.1 uncultured Eubacteriales bacterium | reverse complement strand
CGAACCACCGACACAGGGATTTTCAGTCCCTTGCTCTGCCAACTGAGCTACCGAGGCTTAATATGGCGACCTGGAAGGGACTCGAACCCTCGACCTCTAGCGTGACAGGCTAGCGTTCTAACCATCTGAACTACCAGGCCATTATAATCAATGCAGGCTATCTTTCCCTTGAAGGGCAATCCCAAAATCTGTTTAGCCATTTTCATCCACCCGCTTGGGATTTTTATCCATTAACAATCCTGCATGAGAACGTTGTTTATTTTACCTTGTTTTGGCCTATTTGTCAACCTCTTTTTTTCGTTCAGACAGCTGAGGCTTCATTTCATAATATATGCTGCGAGCTGCCCTATCATACCTAAAATAAAAATGATTTTCTCTTGAACTATTCGTACAAAAAAAGACAGCAGATACTCCAAAGACTCACATACCCCGTCATCCCGCTTTCCCATAAAATAGCCTTTGTACCTATGCTAATTGACCCCACAAAAAAAGTGCCGATTCATTTTATCTGGCACTTGGCAACTTTTCACTTATTTTCTCATCATTCTTTAGGATATTTTTCTATAACCGACTGTAGCGCCTCTAATAATCTATCCACATCTTCCGGTTGTAAATCTTGAAGTAGCTTTTTTAAAAAATCACTGTGCTTAGAACCCAGCACTAATTTAGCTAACAGATTTTTCAGAGAGTTTTCCTCTTCGGATTCTCCCCAAAAAAATTCTGATAGCGTTACATGAAAGAAATTACAGATCTCCTTTAGTGCAGGTAGAGACGGAAGGTTGCCTCCATTGGAAATTTGTCCAATATATCCTGGGCTATACCCCAATTTTTCCGACAACTTTCTCTCCGATAAATTGTTTTTTAGCCTCAATTCCAGTATACGGCTTCTAATAAACTCATCTAATAACACATTATTCTCCTTATTTAAAAAGCATATAACATATTATTATCAAAAATAATGGTTATTTTTCTTGATTTAGTTATTTTAAATATGTATAATTAACTAAATAACTATTTTTAAAAAAGTTATCTTTCATTCCCCGAAGGGAGAGGCGGTGATGTGCAAAAATTTAGGCTATTTAGTACCAATACAAAATTTTAGAATAGCCAGTACCACTGATAGAATTCGTAAATACATCAGCTTTGATACGATATTGGTAGCCCAGAGGCGCCTCTAGGATCTTAGAGAGAATCAGATATTGTCCAGTACCTGATTTAGAATATACGCGGTAAGTATACCAATCATTTCCTTCTTTTCGTTGCAGATACATCATGATCGTTATATTTTCATTCTTAGACGATATTGCGGTCACAGTGGATTTGATTTCCGAACCACTGTACATTGACAAACTGCAAGAAATATTCATGGTTGTCCTAGGCTGGATTTGTATCTCTTCATTGCTCGCCGCATAGGTAGGGATACAAAAGCTCAGCATTAGTAATAATACCAGCACCATAGAAGTTATTTTTTGTTTCATAATGGCCACTCCTTTTTTATTCGGGCTTTTTACTTCACCGCCTCTATTAAATTAGTCTATTTATAGGAGGAAAATGTAAAAATGGAAACAAACAATTTTAATTTTCTATGGGACAAGTATGTTGAGCAACTCTATTGTTTTCTTCGATGTGCCTGTCGCACAATCGATGATGCCAATGACATTATGCAGATGGTTGCAATGGATGCATTGACCGGTTTTTCGACTCTTAGGAATCCGAAGTCTTTTTATCCTTGGGTCCATAAGATAGCCAAATATAAAATTTCGGATTTTTATAAAAATCAAAACAAATATTGTCTGCTGGATCCAAATGAGCTTACCGATTTTCTAGATAAAAAGTACCCTATGACTCACTCGGATTTGTGCAATTCCATTGTAATCAACGATTTTATCCATAGTCTGCCTGGAAAATGGGGCGATGCGCTTACCTTATCTATCTACTATGGTGAAAATATCCACTATATCAGCAAAATCATGGGATTTAATTACGCTAAAACTAGATATCATTTGGCAAAGCTCAAACGCCAGTTAGCAGCACTATTAAAGGATGAATAAGATGAATTTTAAAAAGCACATGAAAGAGCTCCCTTATGCTCCTAGCAAAGAGGCCTTAGAAGCGGCTACAAAGGCTCAAGAGGCTCTGGATAAAGATCCAGCGTTAGCTAAGATTATAGAACAGCAAAATATCAGATACCAGAGACTCCATAGGCGGTTTATCCCGTTTGCAGTCGCATGTATTTGTATCTTAGCCATCGGCATCTCTTTGCTATTCCCACAAGTCCAAACCCTAGCCAGTAGGTTATGGGCGTCTTTAACACAGCAAAGTGCGCAGGAATCAGCCCCCCAAACCGCGCATTATCTCATTGATATGCCCAATATTACATTAACCAATCAGTATGTAGAAGTGGATCATATTATTTGCCTATATCAAAGCGATAATGGATATCCACTCGTCTATATTGAAGATTATAGTCCTGACGGGCAGTCTAGTTTATTGACCACAGAATCTAACGGTATTATTATTGATGGCGTGTATTCTGGGATTCCCATGAAGGGGTATATTGAGCCTGATAGCATATATGTCCAATTTGACTCCAACGCAGAAGGGCGCGCTTTTCAGGGTTCACTTTCCATAGACTACTCCCTCTCCAAGGAGGATGTGGAAGAAATACTAAACCACCTCATAGAAACTCCAGAAAATACTGGTTAATTCACCTGTTTTTAAATTATTTCTCGGTAATGGTACTATCTTTCCTCAATCCAATCCCTCACCTTCCTCCATTTCTTGCGCGGTTATCGGGTATATTGATTCCAACTTGCCAACCAACAGCTGAACCCATTGCTGTGCATATTACCTATGTTGGCATTTTTGCAGAATTTGTGCAATAGACCCACTCATCCCAGCTTTCTCGTTTTCGCAACTATTTGCATCATTTGGAGGTTATTATGAGTAAAACAGATGATTTTATCACGCAACAAGATATCCATATGTTTCAAGAGAGTATAAACCATTTTTTTATGGGAATCCATTATTACTGTTATGATTCCATTTTTCCCAATCATCGACTAGATACACGAGAGGATAGCCTTTGGAATCTCTTTCAAGATCCATCCAAATCAAGATTGGCACATGAATTTTTAATATATCAAGAAAATTCGGTGCTTTTCATGCATCACTTGCTATTTTGGTCGGGCTTTCACTATGCTCAACAAGGCAAAACAGACCTTCAGTCTTACCACCAAAATTTACAGTTTCAATCCACATTAATCCATAGCCCAGGCTATCAGGCGCTTCAAAAAAAACTCAAAAAACTATTTATCGCGCTCAAAACCAAGTGTACAAAAAAAGAGCTGATGCAAATCATAGAAAAGGGAAAACAAAACAAATACACGCATCCCGATTTTAAAAAATTGATGTTTCATAAAGGCTACCTATTTTATCACTATTTTCAAGAAGTCTACGAAAACTCATCTCCTCTTTTTAAAAATCTTTCATGGGAAAGTTTACTAGAGATTTTGCCGTATTGACTGTGATAAATAAATTTCATTTTCGGAAGAGTTTGGTCAAATTTCACTAGTATTTCTTGATGAATGTTGATGCAATTTCTTTGATCTGCATCAAATCACTATCCGAACATTGCCTTAAAATAGTGCCAATTTCCTCTACTAAATTTTCTCTGCATTCTGACTGACTGCCAAAGGCAGAGTCGATAGAAAACCCCAGCCCCGTCAGACGGTATAAAAATTTTAGAGAGGGCTTTCTTCTGGCTTGTTCAATGTTTTGATAGTATGCTAAAGATACATCTAATATCTCCGCAAATTCTGCTTGCGTCTTAGATTGTGAAAGTCTATACTCTTTAATTGTCAGTGCTAATTTTTCGA
>CAJJPW010000226.1 GCA_905193725.1 uncultured Eubacteriales bacterium | reverse complement strand
GGGCCAGCTCTCCCCCTAGGGCGAGCCGAGGCATTCCCCCAAAAATCTCGGAAAAATCTATAGGTTCATATCTTCCTAGCTCAACGGACGTGGGGCAGCGTGACACTGCCCCCGGAGAGCCGAGGCATACTAAGCAATGACCTTCGAGGCAAAAAAAGAGGAAAAATCGTTACACCAATGTCATGCATTTACAGGCCTAACATATCATAAAATGTCTCTTGTGAAATGATCTCAATCTCACAGCCAGCCAATTTGAGCTGCTCTGCTCTCTTTTGTTTGGCGCTCTTTCCAGCTCTTTTATTAGGAGCATCGTCATCGGTGCCTAGTACGAGGTAATTGGTTTTTTGGGTTATTCGATCTCCACATAATCCCCCGCAGTCTACCACGCTCTGCATGGCCTTTTTCCGATCCATGCGATCTAGCGTGCCGGTAAATACAAACATCTTTCCATAGACGGGCGAGTTTTCATCGAACTGCGTTTGAGTGGTCTTGATATCCTTAGCCGAAAAACTTGCTTTCGCCCAATAGAGGGAGTGGATATCTATCCCATGTTCTAAAACATACTTCTTCATATATTGATAACAGTCATTTGTCTGCTCTGCATCGGCAAGCGCCCTATGCTCTACAGATTGGCCAATTTGAAAACGCTCTATCAAGTCGCAAAGCCGGTGATGTCTTTCCCCTGGAAACAGCCTTCGGCTTATCCGCATAGTGTCGATAAAATCGTTGGAAAAAGGTCTCTTTAGATGGGCTATACAGCTATCATATAAAAAGTTAATGTCAAAGTTTACATTGTGTCCTATGATGATCTGGCTGTCCACAAAGTCCAAAAAAGCCGGCAGCACAGTGGTAACCGGTGGCGCCGAAGCTAACATGTCATTGGTAATTCCCGTGAGCTGGGTGATAAACGGATGAAGTGGGTAGCCTGGGTTTGCCAGAGAGGCAAAGCGTTTTACCACTACATCTTGCTGCACCAGCACTGCGCCAAACTCAATGATATCATTTCTCTTGGCATCCAGACCTGTCGTCTCTAGGTCTACTACCACATAACAATCTGGCAGTTCCAGTAAACTGGCTCCCTTTTTTTCCCGCACCGGTTTTGGTGTTGCATCCTCTTTGGTTTCCATCTGCTCTCCCTTCTGCTCCAAATGCCCATTTGCCTATGGCCTTCTCTACACTTCAAAATCCAGCAGCTGGCGGATATGCCTTTGCTCGTCAATCCCGTCATATACCTCCCGCAGCTTTAGTCCATGGGGAGTCAGCTCCAGCACACAGCGCTCTGTTACATAGAGCACCTGCTGCCCATTTGCAATGGCGTTTTTGGCGGAAAAGCTAATGCCGGCGATTTCCCTTTTAAACTTGCAGATACTGCCCTCTTGATGGATGGAGATTTTCCCATCTTGCTGAGTAGCTGCCAGACCCTTCGTGGTAAAGGTACAGCAAAACACGATCTTACGGGTGGAACCTGTGATGTTGGCAAAGCCTCCAATCCCCGAATACACGTCTCCCAGGCAGTGGGCGTTCACGTTGCCCTGGGCATCCACCTCGGCTGCCCCCATAAAACAGCAGTCCAGGCCG
This sequence comes from uncultured Eubacteriales bacterium, assembly GCA_905193725.1. Lineage (GTDB taxonomy): Bacteria > Bacillota > Clostridia > Christensenellales > Christensenellaceae > CAJJPW01. The sequence continues at coordinate 2,328 of CAJJPW010000226.1, read as the reverse complement.
CCGCCATCGTAAAAGTCAAACTGGGTGGCCATATCGCACACCATATCTGAGCCCACCGTCGCCCCAAAATTGGCGCCAGGTGCTGGCAGTCCCCCAAATCCACCTGCCTCTACCGTCATGGTCAGGTCTTGTAGCAAACCCATGCGGGAAGCATACGTCCCCACCTTCTCGGGAATGCCGATGCCGATGTTGATGATATCCCCCTTTTTCAGCTCTCGAGCCGCTCGCTTGCCGATGATATCCGCCGATTCGTCATTAGGACCCATCTTCTTTTTCTCCGGCCCTCTCAATTTGCCCATCCAATAGTCCATATGTCTTGGATGCACGTGAATGTCGCCGGATAAAATGGGCACCGCTTGATAGGCCGGAGGGATGTCCTCACACACCACTACTGCATCCACCAAAGCGCCGGGGATGATCACATTGCGCGGGCGGGTATAGGTGTTGCTCACCCGCTCCACTTGGACGATCACCTTTCCCCCATTGGCCCGGGTCGCCTGTGCCATAGACAGAGCGTCCACCGTCACCGGCTCGTTTTCAAAGGAAATATTTCCATTACCATCCACGGTTGTTCCCCTGATAAAGGCCACATCCAACTTGGGCACCTGATAGGCCAAAAATTCCTCCCCGCCAATCTCTATCAATTTGACCAGCTGGTCTTTGGAACGCTCATTGAGCCCCGGCCCATCAATTCTGGGATCCACAAAGATATTCAGCCCCACTTTGCTGATATAGACCGAATGCCCTGCTGCAGCAGCTCGCGTGGCGTGTGATAACACCCCCAAGGGCAAGCAGTAACATTCAATGGCGTTTTCCCTAGTCAACCGCATTACGCCAGGCATGCTCTTCAGATGTCCCGTGATGACTTTTTGAACGGCGCCTGCCACGACTGGCTGATCGCCCAGTTCTCTTTCATCCCACCCTCCAAAGCCGGCGGCTGCAAAATACGTGAGGTTTTTCGGATGCCCTGTCTCCTGAAACCGTTGAGTCAGTGCCGTATGCAATGCAAAGGGATTGGCAAGCGCCAAAAAGGAATTGATGCCAATCACATCCCCGTCTTTTATAAGTTCCATCGCCTGTCTGGCTGTCATGATCTGGTACATGTTCATTCTACTCCTGTCCTTAATTTCTGCCACTAACATTATAGCAAAAATCATCTGTTGTGGCAGGGAAACTTTTTGGCAAATTTCAATATGGAGCACGAAGCGAGCGCCAGAGTACAAAAAACCTCCCAGCGGGAGGCAAAATAGGCGATTATTTGTTCTTTCCCTCAAATCCCCAAATCGGGGCGATATCAAACAGCTTAGAATCAAATGATAAGTCTTGGGGACTGCATCTACGTATCAGATAATATTCTCTAAATCATGAATGATACAACTTTTTCATTTTATTTATCTCATTATTAATAAAACCTATAAGTTCTACTTTTAAAGGCTTATACTTTTCTTTGTGATCGAAAAATATGATTCTCATATCGATATACTCGCAATATTTCCTCTTAATTTTGAAGTATCCCTCTATTTGCCTTTTAGATATTTGTCCATCTTTTACTAAATCCACAATAATATGCTCATTGAAAAATGGCCTATTCTGTATATGATTACTCATTGTATTATCCGTACTGTTTGGATCTATCTTAGGTATTATGAACTTTTCCACTGTATTATTAACTTCCAATATATTTATTTGTTCTAAACATGCTTTATAACATTCTATTATTAAAAAAATGGAAATTTCATTTTTATTTTTCTCTCGCTCTGCTGTCTTTTTATCTAACGTTTTGTATGTGATCATATAAAGTATTACTACAGTAATAATATTAAAAATTCCCACCCTGGTATCCCAAGTTATATTAGCCAGCAAAATAAGACCGTAGGTTATAACTCCTGCAAATGTAAGTGTTCTTTTCCCATTTAAAACATAGCGCAACTGCTTATAGCCCTGCCGCAAAGAGTGCCGCCCCCCACGCGCCGCAGAGCTGTGCCTCTTGGCAGACATACAGCTCTCCTCCAATGCGCTCCTCAATGGCCTGAACAACGCCCCTGTTTTGCGCCACACCGCCGGTTATCATGTATCCCTCTTCCCCGCCTACCCTGCTAATGAGGGCGGAGGTTTTGGCAGCAACCGCTTGGTTCAGCCCGTGGATGATGTCCTCCACCGCCTTGTTCTGGGCCACCAGAGAAACCACCTCGGATTCCGCAAACACCGTGCACATGCTGGAAATGGCGATGTTTTCCTCCCACTCCAAGCCCTTTTGGCTCATCTCCTCCATAGTGAGTCCTAGCGTCCGTGCCATCATCTCCAAAAAACGGCCCGTGCCGGCAGCAC
>CAJJPW010000225.1 GCA_905193725.1 uncultured Eubacteriales bacterium | reverse complement strand
GCCAGGAGGAAATATGAAACGCTTAAGTTTAATCCTTATTTGCATCGGACTAATATTATGCATAACTGGTTGCCAGGCTACCCCAGAAGAGAAGGTTGTTCAGAATAAAGAGCAGGGATATCTCCAGCCTACATCAGAAGTTATACAGGATACGGAATCTCACCAACCTCAGGAAAATTCCGTTTATTCTTATGAAAAAGAGGTGGTATCAAAAATTAACACCTCAGATAAAAATGTGGAGATCATCGTTGATGCTGAAGTATTGGGACCAAAGGGATGTACTTTTGACGTTAAGGAGAGATTACCTCGTAAATTTACACGAGATGAACTGCAAAAAGCACTTGATTTCTTCTATCCTGATGCAGACATGTATGAAAAAGATGGAGAACCTCCTTTAACAAAAAGCCAAATTGAGGAAAAGATCATATCTGTTAAGATGTCTTTATCCGATTTGGATTCCCAAACAGAATCTATGACAGAATCTCAACGAGAAGAGTTGCGGAAAATCTATGAAGAATCTATAGAAGAATTAGAACGGCAATATCCAAGCGCACCAGAAACTGTAGAAAAATGGCCTGTTTCTTTAGATGAAATAATAGAGAAAGGTTCGGTAATGTTGAGCTTTCTAGATCAAAAGACAGGTGATAGCTTGGGATCCGGTGTCATAACTACAAATGATATGGAAAAAATGCGTACTAACATGATGATACTCTCTAGAGCTGGTATATCTGAATTATTAGGCCGTTCTGGTGTGTGGAATGAAGAAGCAGCCGTTGAGGCGGGGAATAACATCATCACCCATCTGGGATGGCAGGACGACCTTGCGCTGTTTCATGTATCTTATATAGAGGAGCAACCGGGACTCAATAGATTTGAAATGATTTATACGAGAACAGATCAGGAAATAATAGAAAATTATGCATTAGAGTCTAATCAAAATCCTGATCTTGGAGCTACATATTCCTATTATTGGCTGCCAGAATGCATTGTGATCAATCTGGATTCGCTAGATAACTGCCAAATACGATACTACTCACCTTCAGAACTGGGTGAAACATTGAATAGCGGCGTAGAACTCATTCCCTTTGATGAGGTGTTAAAGCAGATGAGTACTGGCCTGTCTAATAAGTCGGTTCTTCCAGAGGGATATGAAGCGCAAAGAATAGTAATCAATAAAATTCGCTTTGGCACAATGTGTATTAGTAGAAAAGATAGAACAGACGAGTATATCACTGTGCCTGTATGGGATTTTTATGGAAATGTAAGTATGATAGAAGATTTTCAAAAAGAATATGGAGAACTGGAGGAGACAGAACTTCTCAAAAAAGAGAATAGTATCAGCAGTCTGTTGACCATTAATGCGCTAGATGGAAGCATTATAGATCGAAGTGTAGGATATTAAATGCAATGTTGGTTTGTTTGCATTTTTAGACCACAAAATTTGAATGTAATAAGGGGATGGCCGATGTGCTATTCAATGCATAGGGGGCGAGGCCAATGGGCATATAAAAATGCCCTTACAAAACCTGTGGTCGGCAAACCGCTATCGCATACGCGATAGAGAAGTTTCGTAAGGACATATTTATAGTTTACCAGAAACCAGAGAGACTGCAAGAGGAAAGTCTCAAGATTAACAAAACGTTCAAGAATTGAGAAAGGGTTTGAACATGAAAAAGACAAAGAAAATTTTGGTTTTTGTGCTGGCAATGGTAATGGTGCTAGGGATATGCAGCACAGCATTTGCAGTTCCATATAATGATAGTACTAAAAATTTAACCTGGGCAAATATGCCCGTAATCAAAAGCGGATCAGAAAACGTTGCCGTTCGGGGCTGTCAGCAGTTCTTAATCTTAAGAGGGTATCCTGGCGTAGGCAAGACAGATGGAATTTTTGGACCGGATACGCAGAAATATGTAAAGGTTTATCAAACTCGTAAAGGCATTACTTCAGACGGAATTGTAGGGAAAAATACCTGGGCGAAGATGCGCTCGGAAATTGGGCAGTACGATGTGGGGCCCACAAACTACAGTTACAGCGTAGTCGGCGAGCCGGATCAAGATCGCTTTTTACATCAACATTCTGCGTCTTCCAAACAGGGTTCTGTAATTGGATCCTGGTGGATTCAGTACGGCCCTAATTGGGTGGTAGCGAAAATGTGCAACTAGTTTTGCAGAAGATAAAAAAATAAAAGGGTATACCGACTAGTAATTGTAGAGGGTAGAAAAATAAAAAAGCATACCGAGGGGATAGATTAATCCCCTCGGTAATTCCAGAAGGGAGCGCTAAAGGCAGAATGAACAGAAAAATTATTACAATTCTCATAGCTAGCGCAATTTGTATGGGGATGGTTGCAGGCTGCCAGCCTACACCCGAACAAAGTATTGTCAATCAAAAACAAGAAATCGTCGTAGAAGCGGCGGAAACAGATAACAAACAACTGGAAAGTATTCCAACTACATTAAAAAGGGAGACAAAACAGCTCAGCGATGAGCTTGCGGTTACGATAGATGCACAGGTGTTTCTTCCCGAAAACACACCGGTTGCAACACTGAAAAAAGAAGAAATTACCCAAGAGCAACAGATTAATTGGATCAAAACTCTCACAGAGGGGGAGGTATACTTCCCTAGGGAAGTGGAGGAATATTCAAAATCTGAGCTGGAAGAGTTACTATTAGCTGTAAAATCCGGTATGTACTCGGACCTATATGAAAAAGACCCTGAAGCGTACTATGAAGAAAATAAAGAATATATCGAATATTTAGAGCAACTCTATGCCAGTGCCACAGAGGATGGTATTACCCGATATTTCGATTTTGAAAATCCAGCCTTTCCCTGCACATTAGAGTGGAGTGGACACCCCAAGAAAAACGCGCAGATTGATATTGGATATACCAATCTGCAACTCAATCTGCAATACATCAATTCTAATGCAATGTCACCTGTGGGGGCTCTAGTTACAAGTATTGATAGCGACCCACAGGGAGGCGTCACCATCTCGGTAGACGAGGCAAAGGAGATAGCGGATCAATTTGTTCAGAGCCTAGGCCTAGAAGGCTTCACCATAGATGCCCAAGGCTTGATTCCAAATTGCGATTTAGAGACTGGATATGAGGCAAACTCATATGAGGAGCTACCCAAATGCTACTGCTTTTACTATACCAGAAATATTGGTGGAATGAACGAAACCTATGTAGACCGCTCTTATTTAAATTTATATGCCAACTATGCAGAACTATGGCCGCCGGAGACCATCTGCGTGGTGGTAGACGATGAAGGAGTAGCTTACGCTAACTACGAAAACTCTCCTTGTGCGGTAGAGATCGTAGAGGAAAACGCAAAAATACTGGACTTTGATGAGATTTTAGAGAAATTCTATGACCAGATCAAGGTGAGCGGTTGTTGGGTAAACGATTTTGAAGATATTGTGAAGAGGGATGTATATATTGACGAAATACGCTTAGGTGGAATGCGTATTGTAAAAAAGGACAGTTCAGATTACTTATATGTTCCCGTTTGGAGCTTTTTTGGAACCATAGTGGAAACACGGGATGAAAATTCAGAGGATAAAACACAATTGGATGAGAACAACCAGTTTACGCAGCGGGAGTTTCGCCAATGCCTGCTTACCATCAATGCGCTGGATGGTACTATCATCGATAGGGCACAGGGATATTAGGAGAAACAAAGGGCATTTTAAGTTGTTAAGAAATATACAATTAGAAAGTTTTGTTGCAGACTACTAGTGTATTAGAAATTGATTGTATCGCCAATTACCAGACAATATTTGAAGAGAAAGAAGATTTATGCTATGAAAAAAATGTTTCGGATATGCAGTATTTTACTTTCTTTGCTGTTTCTTACTACTGCCTGCCAGCCAACGCCGGAAAAAGAGGCGGTAATCGGCAAAAACGACGGTGTATTGGAAGAGGCGATTGCATCCA
>CAJJPW010000224.1 GCA_905193725.1 uncultured Eubacteriales bacterium | reverse complement strand
TTCTATAATTCGGCTCCAGCCGCCAACACCAGTTGCTCTTCTCCACCGTAGAAGGAGTATTCATCCGAGCCTCGCTTCCCAGCCCTAGGTAATCCTGCATGGGGATGATGGCCAGCTTTGCCACGCTGGAGAGGGCCAAGCGGATCATTCCCATAGGGTAACCCTCTTCCTTGGTTAAGGCGCCATACTGGATGGCATACCCCACATCTCTCACATCTGCTGTTTCAAACCACCCCGCCATTGTGGTGTTATCGTGGGTGCCCGTATACACCACACAGTTGGGTATATAATTGTGTGGCAAGTAGTCGCTGGGTTCTCTGTGGTCAAAGGCAAATTGGAGTACCTTCATCCCGGGATACCCAGATTCTTCTAATAGTTTTTTCACATCTTCGGTAAGATATCCAAGATCTTCTGCAATCAGCGGAAAACCGTTTAAATTCTTCTTCACCTTTCCCACAAAATCCATTCCTGGGCCTTTGACCCACTTGCCGTTTCGGGCATGGCCCTGGCCAAAGGGAATCACATAGTAGGACTCAAATCCGCGAAAATGGTCGATGCGCAGCACGTCATATAGCTTGCTCAAAAACTGTAGCCTTTGCATCCACCACTCGTATCCTGTCTGTTTTAAAAACACCCAATTGTAGACGGGATTGCCCCAGTACTGCCCATCTGCCGAAAAGTAGTCCGGCGGACAGCCCGCCACCCAAATCGGCGTGCGCTGCTCATCTAAATAAAATACCTCCGGGTGTGCCCACACATCTGCGCTATCTGCTGAAACGTAAATGGGGATATCCCCAATGATCCGTATCCCTTTTTCTTCTGCATACTCCTTGAGTCTTGCCCATTGGGTAAAAAATAGGTATTGGGTAAATTTCCACAGTCCCACTTCCTCTTGATGCTCTCTCACAAATTTTTCCACTGCCTCAGGTTGCCGTTGGCGCAGGGCTTTATCCTTCCACTTGCTCAGCTCTTGCATTTGGTTGTGGGCTTTCATGGCCATAAAGGCGCTGAAATCCTCCAGCCAATCGGCCTGAGCGCTGCAAAACCGCTCAAAGTCCCCTGCTATATCCTCCCATCTTTGGTATGCCTTTTGGAGGAGGCCCATTTTATAGGTATACTGCCCCATATAATCCACCTTGGCGCTGGCAGTTTGCAGCACACTGCATTCCTCTGCTGTTAAAATCTTTTTCGCGATGAGCTCTTCTAAATCGATGAGATAAGGATTGCCTGCAAAGGTAGAAAACGTCTGATAGGGAGAGTTTCCATATCCAGTGGGATGGATGGGCAGTATTTGCCAATAGCTTTGCCCACTTTCCGCCAAAAAGTCCACAAAGTCATATGCTGCTCTGCCCAGCGTTCCCACCCCATAGGGCGATAGAAGCGAGGTAATATGAAGTAATATGCCGCTGCTCCTATTCATTGCAGGCCTCCTCGTACATGTTATCGTAATCCTTGTGTTTCCGCTGATCGAGAAACAGATTCATTTGATTGCTCCATCTGTGACGCCTTTGATGATCTTCTTTTGCGCCGCTAAATAGAAGAGGATGATGGGAATCATGCTCAAGATCAGCGCCGCTGTAGCCAAATCCCACCGTTTGGAGAACTGCCCAAAGAAGTAAAAAGTCTTGAGTGGCAGCGTCTGCCAACCCGGCTGATTGATCATCAGCTGAGGCAGCAAAAAGTCATTCCATATCCACATGATATTGACAATGGCAACGGTGGTGGTGATGGGTGTAAGTAGCGGAAATGCCACGCGCCAAAACGTCCTCCACATGCCGCACCCGTCGATCATAGCCGCCTCCTCCAGCTCCACGGGGATGCCCTTGATAAACCCATGATATAGCATGATGGATAGGCTGGAGCCAAATCCCAAATACATAAATACAAGCCCTGGTGGATTCTGCAACCCCAGGCTAGACATGAGCTTTACTAAAGGCAGCATTACACATTGGAAAGGAATGATCATGGCGATGGAGAACAAAAAGAAGAGAACAGAGGACATTTTGTTCTTATACCGCACCAGCACCCATGCCGCCATAGAGGCACAGACGATGATCAGCACCGTAGCTGCTACTGTAATGAGCAGCGAATTGAGAAATGCCCCAAAATAGTCCATCTTATCTACCGCTTCTGGGTAGTTTTGCAGTGTGGCCATTCCCTCTTGTGGAAAGCCAATTGGGTCGATAAATATCCCCTTTTGGGATTTAAACGAGTTGACCGCCAAAATGTAGATGGGAAATAAAAACAGTATCGCCAGTAAGATTCCCACAAGAATGGCCACAGGATGCCTCTTTTTTTCTCCAACCATTACAGCTCCACCTCTCTTTTCTTGCTGAAGTACAGTTGCAATCCGGCAATGAGGGCCACTGACACAAAGAAGATAATGGCCTTTGCCTGGGCACCTCCAAAGTTATTGCTGGCATAAGCAGTCTGGTAGATGTTTAAAGCCAGCATTTGGGTGGAGTTGTTAGGGCCACCTCCGGTGAGCGCCAAGTTTTGGTCGTACAGTTTAAAGCAGTTGGAGAGCGTGAGGAACAGTCCAATGGTAAACGATGGCGCCACCATAGGCAGCGTGATGCCAAAGAGTTTTTTTCTGCCCACTGCTCCGTCTAAACTAGCCGCTTCATATACCGAGTCCGGGATATTTTGCAGGGCAGCAATGTAGATGAGCATCATATATCCTCCCATCTGCCAGGTCATTAAGATCAGCAGCCCTAAAAAACCCGTGGTGGAATTGGTGAGCCACCCCTGTAAAAAGGGCAACCCTGTGGCTGAAAACACGTTTACAAAGATAAATTGCCAAGCGAACCCCAACAGCAAACCGCCGATGAGATTGGGCATAAAAAAAACCGACCGCATGAAATTTGCCCCTCGAAACCGCTTAGTAACCAGCATTGCCAAAGCGAATCCCACAACATTGATGGCGATTACAGCGCACAGGGCAAATAGTGCTGTGAAGCCAAAGGACTGCCAAAAACCCGGGTCTGCCGTAAAAATTCTCTCAAAGTTGTAAAATCCGATGAACGTGGATTCGTCGGCTACGCCGTTCCAGTCAGTCAGCGAGTAGTAAAAGCCCGATATGGTAGGTATGACTACTACTAATAAAAACGCCACCAAGCAGGGCAACAGAAATAACCAGTAACCTATTTTAGATCGTTTCATACTCTAAAATCATCCTCACTTTCTAGTTTCATATGCCCTGGCACTAGGCAGGCCAGGGCATATGAAGCAATTTCTGTTATTTCCGTGATTCTGCCCACGAATCAGCCGCTTGTTGCAGTGCCTGTTCCCATGTGAGCGTTCCACCAATATATCCCTGCACTTTAGCGCCCATTACATTGGTGCTCCAACCATCTGGGAATCCTTTAAATACGCATCCAAGTACTTTCCCCTCATCGGCGTATTGCAAGATGGATTGCGCCAGGGGATCTTCTGGTTCCATGCCGTCATAGTTGTCAAAGGGCGGGATAAATCCAAAGTCCTCCACGATGATCTGTTTGCCCTCGTCAGACTGATATAGCCAGTTGAGAAAGTCCTTTGCCACTTTTTTTTGCTCATCTGTAGCATTGCTGTTCACACACCAGTACATGGGCACTAAGATGTAAATGCTGTCCTCCGCTGTGCCCTTTAGGGGTGCAGGCATAAATGCCATCTTTTGCGCAACGGATTCGTCGATCTTTGCTAAGTCTCCGTAAATCCAGTTGCCCTGCTGTGTGCAGGCCACTCTTTCAAGGGCCAAGCCGCCGCTCACCTGTGTGGCATAATCCACTGCCAGGGACTTAGATGGATCATCTTTGTATTTGGAATACCGGATTTGCAAGTCGATATACTCCTTGTAACCCTGCCCATACTCGCCAAAGTCCAGGGTATCTGCCTCATAGGCCTTGAAGGTATCGTACCCAAAGGCTGCACCTAGGGGCAAGTTAGCTGCATGATCCCCCCACACCCAGGCTTCT
>CAJJPW010000223.1 GCA_905193725.1 uncultured Eubacteriales bacterium | reverse complement strand
CGAAACAAAATAATTTTTTATAGAAGCTTTACACAAATTTATTATATCTTTTGCAGAGAAATTCGTCAATAAGAATTTGGTATGAGTTCTCAGTAGTTTAGGCAGCGAGTTTTCATGAATAATAGAAATTGGGAGTGGAAGTGAAAACTGGTGTAAATAAATGGAAAGGGGAGGGGAAAAAAGAATATGGGAAATAAATATATACTACATCTATTTAAAAAAGACAGTTTAAGTCCATTTATTGTATAAAAATAAGCGTTTTATTTGAGAAAAGCTTTACACAAATCTGGGAATTTGGTATAAATGAAGTATAGCTTTTATATATCGTTTGAGTTTGTGTGATGAAATTAGGTGAATGATTTGGATAAAAAAATAACGACGATTACAGACATTGCAAAAAAAGCGAATGTGTCTATTGCAACGGTATCCAGAGTGATCAACAACAGCGGCAGGGTGAAGTTGGCGACCAAAAAGAAAGTAGAGCAGGTGATTAAAGAAGAAAAATTTGTTCCCAATGCAGTGGCTAGATCGCTTGCGAATAAAAAGAATCGCACCATCGGCTTTATGTTTCCAGATATCATTCACCCCGCATACGGTGCATTTGTCAAGACAGTGGAACAGACAGCCAGTGAAAGGGGATTTTTGCTCATGCTGTTTTTAATCAGCTATGAGAATCAAAAGCTAGATTATTATATTAATGAGATGTTAGAGCGCCGCATTGACGGGCTCCTCATGGCAGGTATTCAACCCAATGGAAAAGAGGCAATCATTGAGAATGCCCAGCGGTTTATGCCCATTGTTTCCATACAATCGGACATTCCTGGAGTGGATAGAATCGATTGTACAGATGAACAGGGAACTTATGAACTGACAGATTATCTCATTCAAAATGGTCATGAAAAAATTGGATTTATCGGGTATCGCTTTGACTATACCATTATGATCAATCGACTGGCAGGATATAAAAAAGCACTGGAAGCCCACAACATCCCCTATCGAGAGGAATACTTTTCTCCTTGTACCTCGGATAAAGAATCAGCTTATGATGCGGCGGTAAAGTTGCTGGAGCTAAAAGATCCTCCAACAGCGATTCACTGTAGCAATGAAACGCTGGCATACTACGTATATACGGCGGCAAAGGAGAGAGGCTTGAGGATTCCTCAAGATCTGACTGTCACTTCCTTTGACAATGAATCCTATGCGGAATTGCTATCGCCCCAGACAACTACCATTGAACAACCTGTAAGACAAATGGGGGAACTGGCTGTGGAGAGGTTACTCAAGCAAATTGAAGAAGAAGGAAAAGGAGCTGCTTTAGGGGGTGTGCGCATTTGTGTGCCCACTCGGCTGGTGAAGCGCCAGTCCGTTTGGAATTTAAATACACACATGCTGGCTACCTGATGATAGGATGTTGTTGATATTCATATCGCCATTGATACAAAAATAATTGTGACTTTGGAGCAGAGGAAAATGGTATATTTTTGAAGAATTTATTTTAAATTAAGGTGAACAATATTGTGAGGGAATATTTATCCCTCATCATTAAATAGACTTCAAAACAAAAATTGTTGAAATACTAAGAGCATGATTTATTTTCTTTGGGAATGTATACCTTTACAAAGAGGATAATTTACTCATTATTTTTGCAAAAATTGGTTATTATCGTGAAAATCATCCATTATTTGGGTGATTTTTTTATGTTCTTTTTTCTTTGGTAAAGTATACCTTTACATGAAATACAAGCCAAATTAAAAAGACAGCAACAATGTTGCTATGAGAGGAGGGATAATATGAATTGGCTCACTCCCACATAGGTTATTAAAAATCTTAAAATATGCGTTGGCTGTTTGCTAGCAAATAATCTGTGAAGAGCAAACTACTTATTTTGTGCGAAAAATGGGAATAAGGAGACTGAAACTTCCGAGTAAAATAGAGCTTTTAAGACAAATTACTCTGGGTGTATTTAGGAATATCCTACGCGGACATCCCATATAAATGAAAATATATAAAGCACAGAGAAAGGAAATCCTAGGTTTGATGTATGGTGGAACAAAATCCATGTGCATATTCACAGAAAAAATTTTTTAAAAAACTATTGACAAATAAAAAGTAAATTGTTATAGTTAATGCATCGAAAAGGTAAGCGTTTACAAAAAACAAATAAAAAACCAAAGTAGATGCAAGCTGATTTTAAAAATAATTTTTGCGAAACAATATAATTTTTTATTCATTACATCCTAAGAATTGCTTCAAGAGACTAAAAAGTGAATAATTGATCAAAAATTTGCGTATTTTGCGACAAATTGAGATGCTTTAAAAAATGGGAGGGGATCAATAAAAGAAAACGTGATATATTTTTTTGATTTTTTATATGGTAAACGGTTACATAATTACGAGGTAAAATGTTTGCGGTGATGCAAAAATAAAATAAAAAAGGAGAAAAACATGAAAAAAATTATTTGTTTGCTGCTAGTAGTAGTATTTGCAATGGGTTGCTTGGTTGCCTGCGGAGAGGCTCCTAGCACAGAACCTTCTACCAGTGATTCCCAAGGTCAGACGACACAAGAATCACAGGGCCAGACGGATTCTGGAGAAAAGAAGTTAGTGGGTCTAGTAATGCTCACACAGTCTAACCCATATTTCGTGGCTTTAGCCCAAACAGTAGAGGCAAAAGCGGCTGAATATGGCTGGGATTACAAACTGTATGACTCCCAATACGACTCTGCAACAGAATTGCAGGCTATGGAAGACTTGATCTCTCAACAGGCAGATGTGATCTTAATCGACAACGTGGATCCAGAAGCTTGCGTAGCGGGCATTCAGGCAGCGGATGCGGCGGGCATCCCTGTTATCGCAGTGGATAGCATGTTGGACACTTCCGTAGCTCCTGTTGTAACTGCAGTATTATCTGCTAGCACAGAAAACGGCATGGCAGTTGGAAGATGGCTGGTTGAAGAAGTCATCAAAGACGGCGAGATCAAAGCGGCTATGATGAGCGGCGTAAAGGGCAATCCTGTAGGTCAATTAAGACGTGATGGAATGTTCGCTGGTATCATTCAGGCCAAAGCTGCGCTGGCAGGCAAAGAGATGACCGATGAAGAGGCTCTAGCTGAGGCAGATAAAGTGGAAGAGCAGTTAACTGCAACAGGTACTGCTTCTTATCCAGATGCGAAGTTCGAGATCGTTGGCCAGGCCTGGGGCGATTGGAACGCAGAAGGTGGCATGAACGGTGTGGAAGATATGATCACAGCTCATCCCGATGTGAACGTATTGTTATCTGAAAATGACGATATGGCAATGGGCGGCATGAATGCCATTGAGAATGCCGGCTTGACCGATCAGATTACGATTGCGGCAGCTGCGGATGGATCCAAAGAAGCTTATGCGCTGATTAAAGAAGGCAAATATGGCGCTACTGGTGAAAACAATCCTGTTAAAATCGCCACAACAGCTATGGAAATCGCCTATGAGATCTTGGTAGAAGGTGCAGATCCAGATTCCTATGAGAAGGAGACCTATACTCCTGCAGCTTGTATCAATGCGAGCAATGTAGACGAATTCTATGATCCAGACTCTATTTTCTAAAGAGAACGCATAGCATTAAAACAAAAAAATCGTGGGCAGCAGCTCTGGCGGTTGCCCACGATAAATAAAGAAAAACATAAAAAAATTATTTTACACTGAAATCATAAACGAAATCAACCAAAAAAACAAGGCTTGTAATTGAGGAGAATGAACTATGAAGGCATTTGATTTATATTTTCCAACGAAAGTTTTAATGGGGGAAGGCAGAATTAAGGAATTAGGTTCTGTCTGCAAACAATACGGCAGCAAGGTGTTTGCTGTATATGATCCATTTTTAGAGGGAAGCGACCTGGTAAAAGAGTTCCGCAAGGATTTTGAGGACAATGGACTTTCCTATATAGAGTACTATGAGGTAGTGCCCAATCCGAGAAACACTTCCATTGATAAGGGAG
>CAJJPW010000222.1 GCA_905193725.1 uncultured Eubacteriales bacterium | reverse complement strand
TAGCGCCATTGATACTGCTAAGGCTATTGGACTAGTTGCGGTTCATGGAGGCAACTGCTGGGAATACACCGAAAGACAAAATGAAGAGGTAAAACGGCCCACTACCCCTGGGTTACCACTGATTGTAAGCCCAACTACAGCGGGAACAGGCTCTGAGGCCACATGTTGCTCTGTAATCAACAATCCATCTTTGAAGAGAAAGTGCACCATCATCAACCCTGTGCTGTATCCAAAAGTATCTATCATCGATCCAGTTCTCATGAAGACAGTACCTGCTTCTATGACAGCGCTCACTGGTCTAGATACTTTTGCACACGCATTTGAAGCATATATCAGCAAAAATGCAAATCAGGGCTCTGAGATGATGTCTCTTACTTCCATTCAGCTGTTTGCTGAGAGCATTCGGGATGCAGTAAAAGACGGAAACAACATGGAAGCCAGATCAAAAATGGCTGTTGCCTGTGCACTGGCCGGGGCTGCTATGTGCCATTCTGGCGTTGTATTGCCGCACGCATTGGGTCAGCCATTGAGCGCATTTACCGATGCACCTCATGGTGGAACGTTGGCTGCCTGCATTCCACAAGTAATTGAGTGGACGATTCCCTATGCACAAGACCGCTTTGCAAAAGTAGCGGAGATTATGGATCCCAAAGGTGTAGAAGGTATGGATGAAGCACAAAAGGCGGCTTATCTGCCCACCATCATGCATGAACTCTATAAAGATCTGGGTGTAGACGTTTCCTTTGGAAAATATGGACTCAAAGAGGAAGACATCGAAAGCTTTGTGGATCTGTGTTACACGGCATTTAAGCAGGATATCGACGGACATCCAAAGCCAGTAACCAGAGATGATGTTGTTAGTTTAGTGAAAAAGTGTATGTAAGATTTCAATATGGGAAACTCGCAGTGGATTTTGTGAGTTTCCCATCCTATCAAGTAGCTTAACTTACTATAAAATGCAAAATGGGTATTGAGAAATAAAAGGAATCAATGAAGATCAATATGGCAATGAGATAGTTAGTAGGTATCGAGCAATTAACATGAAATGATTCAAGGTACGAGCGGCTTGATGAAATAAGATAGGAGGAAAAGCATGGCAGGGGAATACCGCTTAGAAATGAAAAACATTGATAAGCATTTTGGCGGCGTATATGCTCTTAAAAATGCCCAATTAAAGGTAAAACCAGGGGAAATCCACGCGCTCATGGGAGAAAATGGCGCGGGAAAATCCACTCTGATGAAAATTCTCTCTGGCGCTATTACCAGAGATGGCGGAGAGATACTGATGGAGGGAAAACCAGTTAAAATATTATCTCCGAAAGATGGAAAGAGACTGGGCGTCTCCATCATCTATCAGGAATTTGTGTTGGCCCCAGATCTAACAGTGGCGGAGAACATCTTCATAGACCGGCTGGCGGCCAAGGGCTCTCTGGCTATCAATTGGAGCAAGCTCTATAAGGACACAGAAAAACTGCTGGCGAGCTTGGGGTTTGAGGAAATTGGCGCAAAGACCAAGATTAGAGAGCTTTCGGTAGCTTATCAACAGGTTGTGGAAATCTGCAAAGCCCTTTCGAGAAATACCAAAATACTAGTACTTGATGAGCCCACAGCAGTGCTCACATTCAGCGAAATTGAAAAACTGTTTGATCTGCTCCGTGAACTCAAGAGCCAAGGGGTGAGCATTATCTATATCTCTCACCGGCTGGAGGAAGTGTATCAGCTGTGTGATCACGTGACCATCTTAAAAGACGGGGAATACGTAAATGACTATAACATAGCAGATATCGATAAAAATAGCTTGATCAACAGCATGGTAGGCAGAGAGCTTACAGACTTATTCCCCAAACGGGAAAGTAACATTGGCGAGGAAGTCTTGCGGGTAGAAAATCTCTGTAGTGGAAACAAAGTGAAAAACGTGTCCTTCACACTCCACAAAGGGGAAGTGCTGGGATTTAGCGGCCTGGTAGGCGCAGGGCGGACAGAGAGCATGAGCGTGATCTTTGGCGCAGATAAAAAAGACAAGGGCAAAGTCATCTTCAAGGGAAAAGAAGTGAACTTCAAAAAGCCGAAACAAGCGGTGAAAAATGGATTGGGCATGTTGCCTGAGGACAGAAAACAGCAGGGCGTTTTGCTAGATCAATCCATTAAAATCAATACCACGCTGAGCAATATTAAAAACATTACGCGCGCTTTGGGAATCATCAAGGGGAAAAAAGAGAGAGCCACAGTCAAACAACTTTTGACAGATTTGGCTGTGAAGTATGCCTCTATGGAGGACAATGTCTCCAGCTTGAGTGGTGGCAATCAGCAAAAGATCGCCATTGCCAAGTGGCTGTGTGCTGATTGCGATGTAATTATATTTGACGAACCCACTAGAGGAGTTGATGTAGGAGCGAAAGTCGAAATCTACAAGATTATCAATCAGCTCGCTCAAGAAGGCGTGGGAATCATCATGATTTCATCCGAAATGCCCGAGATTATCGGCATGTGCGATAGGGCCGTTGTGATGAAGGGTGGCGCAATTGTGGGAGAACTAGATTCTCATGAAATCAATGAAAACAACTTAATTAACTTAGCAATGGGGGTATCATAATATGTCTAATGTTACAGTGAGCCAACCAGTAAAAAAGCAGAGTGGCGTATCAAGATTTTTCAAAAAATTACTATTAGAATATAATACAATTTTAATGCTCATCATTCTTGTCATCATATCCAGCTGCATTTCAGACAAGTTCTTTACCGCGGGCAACATCATTAACCTATTGAGACAGAATGTAGCTCTGGGTGTTATCGCAATGGGCATGCTATTTGTCATCTTGACAGGCGGCATTGACCTTTCTGTGGGATCCATTGCAGCGGTAGGCAGCGTCATGGTGGCAACGTTCTTGGCAACGAGCGGATTTAACGTGGTTGTCGCAATTATACTAACCATACTGATCGGCTTGGCATTGGGCCTGGTTTCGGGCGTGTTAGTGGCTTATGCGAAAATGGCGCCGTTTATAGCGACGCTGGCGATGATGACCATTGCCAGAGGTATCGCGTATATTGTCTCGAACGGAAGCCCGATTAGCACCCCTACTGGCACATTGAATGTGATTGGTACGGCATCAGCTGGCCCGATTCCAGCACTTATCATATTTGCCATCGTAGTAGTGGTACTGTTCTTCTTGATTTTGCGCTTCACTTCCTTTGGCAGAATCGTGGTTGCGACAGGAAGCAATGAAAAGGCAGTACAACTGGCTGGTATTCGCGTAAACACTTATAAATTAGCAGTGTATGGCATTAGCGGTATTTGCTCCGCACTAGGCGGAATCGTCATCGCTACCAGAACATATATTGGCTCGCCAATCGTTGGTGAAGGCATGGAGTTGGATGCCATCGCAGCAGTAGTCATCGGCGGGGCAAGCCTCAACGGCGGAAAAGGATACGTATTTAGGACCATCGTAGGTGTTATCATCTTAGGTCTCATCACCAACATCATGAACCTGGCTGGCGTACCTCCATATCCGCAAGAAGTTATCAAAGGTCTCATTATCATCGGCGCTGTGTTCTTACAGGGTATCACCGATAAGAGCAGATAATTGAAAACAGTATGAAGCGGCGTAGATAGAAATAAGCCGTGAACAAAGAAAAACATAAAAATTTACGTAAATTTTAAAAAGCACAAATGGAGGGAAAACAAATGAGAAAAATGAAAAAATTATTAGCTTTGGGATTATGTTTATGTATGACAGCAGGATTGGCAGCAGGATGTGGAAACAGTAAGTCAGCAGATGATACAACGGATTCTGGAAAGAGTTCAAAAAAGGGATTATCTTTTGCATTTTGTACCAATACTTTAAATAATACATTCCAGAGTTCGATTGATGCAAAATTAAAGGAATTATGTGATGAAGATGGGATTTCTTATACGTGCCTGGATCCTGATTATGATTTGAATAAGCAGCTGAGTCAGTTATCTGATGTAGCGAACAGTGGATATG
>CAJJPW010000221.1 GCA_905193725.1 uncultured Eubacteriales bacterium | reverse complement strand
GAAGAAGTGCTGCAAAAAGGGGATACGCTGCTGGCGATCGGGGAAACCAAGGCGCTGGTAAAGCTGCACGATTAGAAAACACAAAGGCGGAAACATAGGAATGGGCAAATGGAGTTTGCCGGCGTCCCAGTGGCAAAAACGGAAAAACCGTTTTGCCGGGGAGCATTCCTTTCGCTTCCGCCTTTTTTCACGGATCAACTTTGTATGAGAATGTTTGTGCGCCGCTTTGGGGTGAAAACAGGGATGTGCCATAAACGAAAATATGGTCCTGGATTCTATGCGGAGCCATGATGCATGGCGGTTGTGAATTTGAAACCAACGTAATTTTACGGCCCGGTGTTTGGGGCTTTGCCATGCAGCTCGTTCTCAGCTGTCCGTGGTTTTAGTATGGGCAAAAGGGAAATAAATACGCTGGGAAAAACCGGAAATTTTGAAACGGAAGGAGAAATAAATTTCTCTTGTATTTTGAGCAAAATATGATATAATAGTCCGCGGACAAACTTTTTGAATATAATTTGAGAAAAGGACCATGGAGAGGTGTCTGAGTGGTCTAAGGTGCTCGCCTGGAAAGCGGGTGTACGTGAATAGCGTACCGGGGGTTCGAATCCCCCCCTCTCCGCCACGGGCAACGGCCCGAGCGAATATCGCAATTCACAAACGTGGGTTGCGGTATTTTTTATTCCCAAAAGCAAATATCTATTTGGACGGCTTCATACTAATAATTATGTATAGCAATGCGAATTTATTTTTCGTGTTGCATTTCGTGTTGCATATTTGTTTTTTCATAAAAACCAGGGGGCAATTACGCCCCCTACATGTTGATTAATTGTTTTCGTTTTTATTTTTATCGCTATAATGACGCCAACAAACTTCGCTTGTGTTTACAACATCAAAGCCATTATGCCTCATACTGAAAAAAGCATCCCAAATAGCAAATCGACTAGAAAGAGCGCGTAACCCAGATCAATATAGGGCACATAATGTATTGGGCTGAAGCCATTCCAAAAGAGTGAAGCTGTATTTTACCCATCATGACTACCATAAGAATGATGTAACTCTTAAAGTCTCCTTGGCATAAATTGATAACACATAGTTTTAGGCCTATCATTTGCAATCTCACAAAAAAGAGCCCTTCTGGGCCCTTTATCAATCGATTCTTCCTATCATATACTAGCCTTCTCCAGCTTATGCAACGATTCTGTCGAACCAATCACTACCAAAATATCATCCTTGCTCAACACATAGTCGGCCATAGGGCTGATATTCACATCTCCGTCTGGACTCTTGATTGCAATGATGTTGATCCCATATCTTTTTCTAAAATCCAATTCCTTTAAGGATTTGTTTTTCCAGCCATCCTGCATGCCCAGCTCGATTAGACTGTA
The DNA here is from genome assembly GCA_905193725.1 of uncultured Eubacteriales bacterium. Classification (GTDB taxonomy): domain Bacteria; phylum Bacillota; class Clostridia; order Christensenellales; family Christensenellaceae; genus CAJJPW01. The sequence continues at coordinate 2,610 of CAJJPW010000221.1, read as the reverse complement.
ATTCGGTGAGAATTCGATAAAATCCAAAATATTGGACGATACTAAGTTGTGTCCAATCCGAATCCCCATATCTCTCTCTGGAAAAATAACCTTATCTACCCCTACCTTATAGAGCACTTTAGAATGCAAATCATCTTTTGCCTTGGCAAGTACATATTTAATACCCATTTCCTTACACAACATAGAGATTAAAATGCTGGACTGCAGATCTCCTACTGCCACTACTGCTACATCAAAATTGCGAATTCCCAGCGCTCTTAACGCATTTTCGTCTGTCACATCCGCTTGGACAGAATATGTCACATGGGCAGAAATGTCATTGACCCGTTCTTCGTTAATGTCCACTGCCAGCACTTCACAGTCAGCTTCTTCCAGGGTCAACGCCACGCTGCTTCCAAATCTTCCCAATCCAATTACTACAAATTGCTTTTTCATCTTTGCTTCCTCAATTATAAATATATTAAATCATTAAATGATTTCATTAACCCACAATTACCTTTTCTTCTGGGAATCTCAAGCTCTCTTTATTCCCTGCAAAGCGCTTTGCAATTGCCAAAGTAACCGTTAAGAGCCCCACTCTGCCTGCAAACATCGTGAGAGCCAAGATCACTTTGCTTGCCGGCACAAAAGCCGCAGTACTTCCCAAACTCAAGCCCACTGTACCAAACGCAGAAACCGTCTCAAACAAAATCTCCTCCACTGTAATGGGGCTTTCCTGCTCGATGATCGAAAGAACTAATACCACAAGAGCAACAAAAATGATGCTGATGATAGCAATTCCCAGAGCACGCAAGACCACCTGTTGATTCATCCGCTTATTTCTCAGCGTGACATCCTCACGTCCTTTGATGATGGAAATGAGCATGAGAAAGACAACTGCTGCTGTGGTTGTCTTAATGCCGCCGCCTGTACCCGCTGGAGAGGCACCAATAAACATGAGCAAGACTGTTACTAGCTTAGATGCTGGCTCTAGACCTGCCTGATCCACTGAGGAAAACCCTGCCGTTCTACTCGTAACCGACTGGAACATGCCTCCCATGATCTTCTCTCCCGCCGTATAACCTTCTTTCCCAAAAGTATCTGGGTTGTTCCACTCCATGCAACAAAATACCACGCATCCTAAAATTAGTAGTGCACCAGTAACTGTCAATACAATCTTTGCATGGAGGGAAAATTTGCTTTGTCGATGCCTTATCTTCCTCGTAATCTCCATAATGACGATAAATCCCAAACCACCCAAAACAATGAGCATCATAATGGTAATATTGACAGTTGGATCTGTAAAATAACTGGCAAGGTTATTAGAATTTCCTAATATATCGAACCCTGCATTACAGAAGGCAGAAATAGAGTGGAAAATTCCACACCAAATGCCCTGTCCTACGCCATAATCGGGGATAAAGCGAATCGATAAGATAACAGCCCCCACTAATTCAATTACAAGCGTCATAATGAGAATTGTCTTCGCGGTTTTTACTACACCTTGGAGTTCGAATTGATTGAGAGATTCTTGCAATACCATTCTCTCTTTTAATGTGATTCTTTTGCCGATTAACATATAGATAAATGACGTCATTGTCATAAAACCTAGGCCACCGGCTTGTATTAAAACGATTAGTACGATCTGTCCGAATAGAGAAAGCGTCGTTCCACAATCAAATAGCGATAATCCTGTGACACATACTGCTGACGCTGAGGTAAAAAATGCGTCAATCCAGGGAAGCGGTTTGTTGGTTATCGTCGCTGCTGGCAACGCCAGCAACACACTTCCTACCAGTATCATTGCAAAAAAACCTAGCACAACCGTCTGTGCAGGGCTCAATCTAATTTTGCCCCTTTTTTTCATTTGAGCCTGAGGCCTCCTAAATCTGCAAATGTCAAAACAGATTATATCACACTTCTGTAAAAATGAATACCAAATTTATATAAAGTATAAAGATATTTTCATGATTTTAATAGGGACATTTTTTTGTCCTATTCAATTGCAGAGGGACATGTCCTGTCAGTTCAATTTTTCTAAGAATCCACAAAGCATTTTTCATAAAACGATATAAACCAACCCCGCGTGAAACGTGGGGTTTTTCACAGGCGGGCATAGCCCTTATTCCTCGCAGTACGCGTGCAACACGTGATGCACTCTGACTTCTGCGTCCTACCCTACCTTACTTTCTCTTTTTATCTGCTATTGGGATCCTCAGTTGCTCTCCCAATTTTTCCTCTTCCAGTTGGCGCTTGATATACTCTCCTATTCTCCTTTCGTTTTTTCCTACTGTGTCTACATATTACCCCTTGCACAGAACTCTCTGTTTCTGTATTTATATTTCTTATATTTCAATTCTGGAAATTGCTCGTATATCAACGTCGTACTTTTTCCCTTAAGATATCCCACGAAACTTGATACAGCCATCTTTGGTGGTATCTCCACTAGCATGTGTACATGATCAGGACACAACTTCCAGTAACTATTCTTACTTCTTTCCACTCACAAAGCTGCCTTAAAATTTTCCCTACAAATATTTTTTTCTCGCCATAGAAAACCATTCTTCTATACTTCGGTGCAAAGACTATGTGATATTTGCAATTCCATTTTGAATGCGCTAAACTATTTAT
>CAJJPW010000220.1 GCA_905193725.1 uncultured Eubacteriales bacterium | reverse complement strand
TCCGGTGATAGCCACCCAGCCCTGCCACTGCGATCCAGACGACTGTAAGGCCCAAAAGGCTTGTCTCTTTGACGCCATTTCCAGAGATGCTCAGGGAAACATTACTATCTCCCCCGACCAGTGTACTGGTTGTTATGCATGTATATTGCAGTGCGCCCAGCAAAATCTCACCGAGCGCAAGGAGCTATTGCCTGTCATCACTGCACTTATGGAGAGCAAGGTGCCAGTCTATGCGCTAGTAGCTCCGGCGTTTATCAGCCAGTTCTCCTCCTCCGCTACTCCTGGCAAAATTCGCAGCGCCCTCAAAGCCCTGGGGTTTGCCGGCATGATCGAGGTCTCCCTATTTGCCGATATCTTGACCCTCAAAGAGGCTTTAGAGTTTGATCAGTTAGTCAAAACCAATGATGACTTTATGCTCACCAGCTGTTGCTGTCCCATTTGGATCGCCATGATACGCAAAGTCTACCACCAGTTTATGCCTAAAGTTCCCGGATCTGTCTCCCCCATGGTAGCCTGCGGGCGCACGGTAAAAAAACTGCATCCCGGTGCCATCACCGTGTTTATTGGGCCATGCTTGGCCAAAAAGGCTGAAGCGAGAGAAGCGGATATTCAGGACGCAGTGGACTATGTCCTCACCTTTGAGGAAATGCAAGACTTCTTTGAGGCGGCTGGTATCCATCCAGAGGAATTTCCCGAAGAAGATAAGGACCACTCTTCTGCTGCTGGCAGAAGCTATGCCTATACCGGTGGCGTTACTTGGTCAGTCAGCCAGGCAGTTCAGCGCATCTCCCCCGAAAGATCCATCCAGGTAAACGGCGTGCAGGCAGATGGTGTCCCCGCCTGTCGAGAGCTATTAGAGCGCTTGCAATCCGGCCAGATAGACGGCAACTTTTTGGAGGGAATGGGGTGCAGAGGTGGCTGTGTAGGAGGTCCTAAGGCCATTCTGTCCAGAGAAGAGGGCAGAGTGCAGGTGGCACAGTATGCCCATAGCGCTTCTTATGAGACTCCCCTGGACAACCCCTATGTGATCGACCTGCTCCATCGGCTGGGATTTGAGTCCATTGAAGAGCTGCTCCATCAGGATGACATCTTCACCCGTCAGTTTCAGTAAATTGCCATCCTCTTGATTTATGGTATAATATCCATGGAAAATGAAAGGGGAATGTATTATGTCTATCGCATTAGTGAAGGAGTATTTAAGACAATTTGGTAGGGATCAAGACGTGCTTGAGCTGGACGCCTCCAGCGCCACCGTTCCCTTAGCAGCTAAGGCACTTGGCGTTTCTCCCGCACACATCGCAAAGACCCTCTCGTTTCGCGGGAAGGAAGGGGCCATTTTAGTGGTGACAGCTGGAGATGCCAAAATAGATAACAAGAAGTTTAAAAGCACCTTTGGGCTGAAGGCGCGCATGCTCTCTCCTGAAGAAGTGCTCCAGGAGACGGGGCATCCCATCGGCGGTGTGTGTCCCTTTGCCCTGCCAGAGGGAAAAACACAGGTGTATTTGGATGAATCCCTCAAGCGGTTTGAGGCGGTCTTCCCCGCCTGTGGCAGCGGCAATTCCGCCATCCGCCTCAGTGTAGAGGAACTGGGCGAGTATAGCCAGGCAGTGGGATTTGTAGACGTGTGTAAGGATTGGGAGTAGACAAATATGGACGAGCAATCAGCAGGTGCAAAAAAGCCCACGTTTTATTTAATTCGCAGATTTGCACCGTATTTCAAAAAATATCGAGGGGTATTGGCGCTGGACCTCATCTTTGCCTTTCTCACCACTTTGTGTGAGCTGGCTCTACCCCTCATCATACGGTTTATCACCGACAAGGCCACCAACGATATTATGAGCCTCACTGTTGGGGTGATTTTGCAGGTAGGGGCGTTTTATCTGGTGCTTCGGATCATCGACACTGCCGCCAACTACTATATGGCCAATGTGGGCCATGTGATGGGTGCCAGGATCGAGACGGATATGAGAAAAGACCTGTTCTCTCATCTGCAAAAGCTCTCTTACTCCTACTACGACAACACCAAGATCGGCCAGCTCATGGCCCGCATCACCAGCGACTTGTTTGACGTCACCGAGTTCGCCCACCACTGTCCAGAGGAGTTCTTTATTGCCGGCATCAAGATACTTGCTTCCTTTGTGATCTTGAGCTTTTTTAACATATGGCTCACTTTGATCATCTTCTCCATCTTGCCCATCATGCTGGTATGCACCTTTCACTTCAACAAGAAGATGCGTCGCGCTTTTAAGCGCTCTCGCTACCAGATTGGCGAGCTCAATGCCCAGGTAGAGGATAGCCTATTAGGAGTGCGAGTTGTCAAATCCTTTGCCAATGAAAAGGTGGAAAAAAAGAAGTTCAAGCGAGGCAACGACGGGTTTTTGGCCATCAAAAGGGAAATGTATAAGTACATGGCCGGCTTTCAAAGCACCACCAGAATGTTCGATGGCATTATGTATATTACAGTGGTCGTGGTCGGTTCTCTCTTTCTCATAAACGGCAGCATTACCCCAGGAGATCTGACCGCCTATTTGCTGTACGTCTCCACCCTGCTCACCTCTATTCGCCGCATTGTGGAATTCACTGAGCAGTTTCAGAGGGGAATGACCGGCATTGAGCGATTTATCGAGGTGGTGGATACGCCTGTGGAGATCGTAGACGAGCCAGATGCTATCTCTTTGGAGGACGTAAAAGGAGACATCAAATTTGACCATGTGAGCTTTCGCTATGACGCCAAGGGCAGCGACGTGCTCACCGACATCAACCTCCATGTCCACCCTGGAGACAATGTAGCTCTCGTAGGGCCTTCTGGCAGCGGAAAAACCACCTTGTGCCACCTGATTCCCCGCTTCTACGAGGTGTCCTCTGGGCGCATTTTGCTGGACGGCATAGACATCAAGAAAATCAAGCTCACATCCCTCCGTTCCCAGATTGGCATCGTGCAGCAGGACGTGTACCTGTTCAGCGGCACGGTGGCCGAAAACATCGCTTACGGCAAGCCGGGTGCCACGCGGGAGGAGATCATTGCCGCCGCCAGGCTGGCCGGTGCTGATGGCTTTGTGCGGGAGCTGAAAGACGGGTATGATACCTATGTAGGCGAACGCGGGGTCAAGCTTTCCGGCGGGCAGAAACAACGTTTAATGATTGCTCGTGTGATAGCTCCAAAACCGAGTATTTTGATGTTTGATGAAGCAACAAGCGCTCTCGATAACATTACTCAAAAGCGAATTTCTGAATCGCTGGATCTATTAAAAAGTACAAGAATTGTCATTGCGCATAGACTTTCTACCATTAAAAATTGTGATAGAATTATTGTTATTGACAAAGGAAAAATCATTGAAGACGGCACATTTAACGAATTAATGAAAAGTAAAGGGTACTTTGCAGAACTTGTTGAACGTCAGCAAATTGAAGTACAGGGTTGATTTGAAATGTATCATCATTGTATTGGGTAAAGCTGTTAATAAAAATTACAATAAAAAACAATTAATAAAACCCTCGTTCAATTTTACACCGAATGAGGGTTTTGCAATTGTGAAACATAAAGTACAACTATAGTAAGGAAAAAACGTGAAGTAGCTGATAATAAAAGGAACGGTTTAATTTTTCTTTAGATGTAAATTATTTTAAGTAAAAGAACTTATGTATTGTTTACTATGAGCTAGTAAAAATTTCTTTAAATAGATGATTGTGTAAAAAACATTTTTTCATGAGTATATTGTATTAAAGAAGAGACAAAGCCTAATATTAAAAACAATATAGTAATAGTATCATTTTTTACCATTATTTTGCCTATTTTGTGACATACAAGCAGTTAAATGAATGAGCTTTTTTAGCCATACCATTTCTGATTTTTTTATTACACAAAAAAATATTAATAGCGTTATATACAAGGCTATACTAAAAACAAATTCCAGCATCATTTTAAAAATTGTAGAACCATAAAAATTATTGGCAAATATAAATTTTACAAAAATTCCTGAAATAGTTGAACAAATTAACGGCCAAATTACCCATTGCGTAAAATTAAATTTTAAACAAGTAACT
>CAJJPW010000219.1 GCA_905193725.1 uncultured Eubacteriales bacterium | reverse complement strand
TAGCTTGTATAGACATACACTTCATTTCCCTCTTCATAAATGGCCGCGGCAGGAATGACAACCACATTCTCCGTTTGGTTGGTGGTGATTTGCACCGAGGCGTTCATCCCCCCTAACATGTTCTCTGTCCGCTCCAGCTCCAGTTCTACTGTGTATTTGGTGCTGCCACCCTCATTGATGCCACTGGGGTCAATCGAGGTAATCTCCCCCTCAAAGCTCTGGCCACTCACTGCATCTAGGGTAATCACCGCCTGCTGGCCTATGGCCAACGAGAGCACATCTAGCTCATCTACACGGATGCTCACGGACATCGTGTCATTTGGGGTGATGGAGCACAATGTCTGCTTTTGGATGCTATAGCTCTCCTCCTCTGTCTCGCCTATGTCAGCAGCACCTTCATTCCCCCTGGAAGGAATCTGCATATCGCCTCCTTGCATCTGCGGAACTTGCACAGAGGGAGGTGCCGTCTCCTCTTGTTTATCTGGCGTCTGCGCACTCTCCGACTGTTGAGGAATGTAGTCGATGCGCACCACATCCTCCCCTTGTAAGGACAAAAGTACGATATCACCTGTTTTAATGTCCTCTATACTTCCCTTTTGACTGGCTCCATTCTCATATACATATACCTCTGTGGAAGAATCTGGAGAATATTTGGCTTCTACCGTAAATAGGCTGGTATCCAGCCCTGCCAAAGTGGCATAATCCAACTCTCCCACAGGAGATGAGGTAATCCTGAGTTTTATTGCGCCATAGGAGACATTTACTACCTGCCCAGCGTATTTCAAAGTCTCTTGGCTCTCTGAAGGGGTTATACCTTCGGAAGTAGATGATGACTCAGAAGAAGCGGAAGGATCCTCTTGCATGTCAGTGCCTATTTCCTCATCTGTAGTCGTCTCTGTCTCAGCAGTGCTGGAGAGTAACGTCAGTGCCATTGTTTGGGTGCCGGAAGCATTCCCACTGGCAAGGGCAGAGGTTTGCTCTCCTTCCGATACGCTCTCCTGGGTATTCCCGTCGCTGCTGATACCCGATACAATGCCGGCGCTTTCCGCATGCACATAGCCATCCTGATACATACGGGATAGCTGCTCCATGAGTTCTGTCAGTTCTTGCCGTTCCTGTAAGAGCTGGTGATATTCCCCCGTCTCACCTACATCCGTCAGGGTGAGCAGTTTCTCCCCGCTGGAAATGCTGCTTCCCTCAGACACATGGATCTCAGATACTGTGCCAGAAACGCTAGTGACCTTTAATTCGCTGTTGATATACAGTTGGCCACTGCCTATCTGCGCGCCATTCTCTTTGTACACACTCACCGTCTCTCCATATTCTGGCCCGTCGTCCGTCAAGGTAATCTTGATAGCGCCATCGTCTACCTGGACGATTTTTCCCTCCTCCTGACTTCCATCCGATAGGCTGATCATGACACTTTCGCCGACTTGGCATTGGACCTCGCTCTCCACATCCACTGCCATGCATCCATCTAGAGAAATGAGCATGAGTGCACTATGCTCATACATGGTATCCAACACACTGGTTCCCTCCTGGGCATAGATCATTTTCACACGTCCAGAGGAGGGAGCTTCCACAGTGGAAGAAGCCCCCTCTGTGCTGGTTTCTTCGATCTTCTCATCTAACTGGTTCATTTCCTCCTGTACCTGGGCGATGGCTTCCATCACAGAAGCGGTGTCCACAGTGGCAATAGGATCTCCTTCGCTCACTACATCTCCATTTTTCACCACATATCCCGTCACTTCAATGGAGTCCAAGATGGCCACATCTTTCCCAGCTGCATCCACCAAGGTACCACTGCCATAGAAGGATGAGACGATCTCTCCCCGCTGGGCTGTCTCGCTCACCACCGACTCTTCCGCTGCCATATTGCCACTGGGGCTTCCTTGGTTTGTAGGCAATGTTGCAATAAGAATTGCAATCGTCACTACCACAACCAGTAGGATAACCCAGAACTTCTTAGAGGGTTTCTTAGAGCCTTCACTCTTTCCATCCGTCTGATTTGTTTTTTGCGACACATCTCCCTGTTTAGCTCTCTTTTTCAGTCGGATGAGCATAAAGATACTCCATCCATCCACTAGCACACAGACAATGAGAATGGGCCAAAAGGCGCTTTTTACAAAGCTGAGAAATCCACCTGCCGGCATGTCTTGCCCTGGGAGAAAACCGCCGTTTTCCAATCCTGCTCCGTCAGGTATTTCTGGTATTTGGGCACTTTCCCTTTCTCCCTCCGGCTGTTGTGAGCTGATATCTCCGCTCTGTGTGTCTTCCTGTCCAGAGTCTTCACTAGTGTCGCCTGTCGGATCCTCTGGGCTGGTAGCATTCCCGCTGGTGCTGTTGTTTGCAGAGTTTTCTATGCCAGCTTCTCCGCTGGTGCTTTCACTTGCAGCGTTTTCTGGGCTAGGTTCTCCTGCACTATCTTCTATGGCATCCTCTGGGTTAAAATCCCCACCAGCAAAATCCTCCGGGTTAAAGTCTCCATTAGCAAAGTCCTCTAGGGCCTCCATGCTGAAATTTCCCAGTCCATTTCCACCTATTTCTGGCACTGCGAAATATATGGCAAGGTCCCCGCACAGCACCAGTGAAAATACAATTAGCAATATGATATATGTCAACTTCTTTTTGAACATATTTATCCTCCTTATCCGCCATAGTGGAGCGCATCAATGGGCTGCATCTTTGCCGCCTTGTTTGCCGGGTACAAGCCGAATATCACCCCGATAGCAAGGCAGAATAACACAGCAATGAGCACCACATTTCCCTGAATACTGAAACTCAAAGTGAGGCTGGAAACTACCAAGCTGATCACTTTCAGCATAACCCAGGAGATGAAAATGCCAATAATGCAACCTATCATACACAGAACTACAGCCTCCAACAAAAATTGCTGTAAAATTACCCTGCGGTCTGCGCCGATGGCTTTGCGAATGCCAATCTCCCGTGTTCGCTCTGTTACCGTAACCATCATGATATTCATGATGCCGATGCCGCCCACAATCAGCGAAATGGCTGCAATTCCTCCCAGCAGCAGTGTCAGCGTGGAAGTGACGCTGCTCATCGCATCTTCCAGCTCATCCTGTGAGGAGATTGTAAACGCCTCATCGTCCTGCTCAAACCGCTCCATTAGCAACTGAGTGATGGATGCCTCTGCCGCCTCCATAGTTGCATTTTCCTGGGCGCTCACATAAAAACTAGTGATATCTGAGGAAACAGTTGTGCTGAGTCGCAACAGGGAGGTATAGGGAATGTATGCTACCATAGAGCCACTGCTAAAAATGCTCGTCAGCGAGCTGTCATCTTCCTCCAGAATGCCTACGATGGTGTATTTTGTTCCATCGATGGATATCTGTTCCCCCAGACAGTCGGTATATCCCACAAGGTCTGTAGCTGTTGTCTGGTTGATCACGCAGACGTTGGTGTGATTTTCCACATCCGAGGTTTTTAAAAATCTTCCTAATAGCAGATCTAGCCCCTGTATGTCGTAATACGCGGCAGTGGTGCCGTAGACTTGGATGGAGTCGCTAGTAGATCCATACTTCCCCGTCAAGCTCTCCTGCCCATAGGGGGCGATGAGCCCGATGCCATCTTCGTCCATCCACTCCTTAAGGTCAGTAAGAGAGATGGGGTCTCCCTTGTCGTCCGACACGCTGACTGTCAATAAATTGTTTCCCAGCCCGGAAATGGTATCTGTAACCGTGGTGGTCGTGCCATTCACCAAACTGACCAAAATCACCAACGCCATGACGCCGATGATAATCCCCAGCATGGTGAGAAAAGCTCTCAGTTTATTTCCCGCAATGGATTTCATTGCCATTTTGAGCGATTGAATCATGAGTTCACCTCCTGCACTTTGCCGTCTAGAATGTGAATCACCCGTTGGGCCTCTTCTGCCACCTCATTTGAGTGAGTGATAAGCACAATGGTGTTTCCCGCCCGGTGCAACTCCCGAAAAATCCCCATAATATCCCTGCTGGTCTTGGAGTCCAAGTTGCCCGTCGGTTCATCTGCCAAAATGAGCGATGGACGTGTAACAATGGCACGGGCAA
>CAJJPW010000218.1 GCA_905193725.1 uncultured Eubacteriales bacterium | reverse complement strand
CATCCACCTCCGCTAATACGTCTTTCCTATTTCCCCTAGTTTATCTCCCACGGGATTCCCTTCTTTGGTTACCTAACATCGGGCCGGAGAGGGGCAACATGATGTTGCATTCACTTCCGCTAATACATCTTTTCTCTTCCCTCCAGTTCCACATCCACGGGAGCTACTTTTCTGCGATGCCGAGGTGGAGAGGGGCAGCATGATGCTGGCGGAGAGGCATTCTTGGCAATATCACAGAGTCTCCCGTGGAACTAAAGCTTTAGGTACCCTCTCATTTCATAGGCGGCAGTGGGTCCAGCATCATGCTGGCACCTACATGCCAATTAACATATTCAGTACATACCCTGCAATTCCTCCCAGCACCGCCGTCATCACCATCTGCCATACCGCAAATCTCCTCTGCCTCCCATCTTCTTCCATCGTCTGCACTCTCTCACTCACATCATTCATCCTCACCGTCAGCTCCCTCACAGATTCCGCCAGCACTTTCGTGTTCTCCGCCAGCTGCTCTATGTTCTTCTGCTGGTGAAACAGCGTCTTTAGCTCTTGCGTGTGTGCCGCTAACATCGCCTCATGCTCCAACACCTTCCCCGTCAGTTGTCCTGTCTCCATCTCTTCCCCCTCACTTCTCTTCCTTCGGCTTTTCGTACTCCAGCGCCTGTTTGCTATCTCCCACTCCCTTGGTGGTCGGGTCGGTCAGCACTCCAATAAACGACAGCACCGCCATCACTACCGTGCCGATCAGGTAGGGATTGCTGAAAAACTCCACAAACACTTCCCCCACGCTCTTCCAGCTGGTCAGATCCTCAAACCCCAACCCCAGATACGCCAGAACCGGCGATGCTACTACGCCAATTAGTCCCACCCAGAACTGGGGACTCTTCACTCTAACTTTCCAATTGATTTTCATTTCTTTTCCTCCTTTTTAGCCATTCCACTTGCCACCTAGGGCCGTTACCGTATTCTTCCCCGCTTGGCCGTCTACCGATAGCCCCTTGGCCTTCTGGAACTTCTTCACTGCCGCCACCGTGTCATCTCCGTACTTCCCGTCGGCACCCGAGCTGCCACAGGAGTATCCCTTGGCGATCAGCGCCTTCTGCACGTTCTTCACGTCCTCGCCGCTCATCAACGGGCTGGTCTTCTTCAGCAACCGGCTTACCGCCCAGTTTATGGGAGGTGTTGTCGCTTCTGGCGTTTCTGGTACTCCTGATGACGCACCTCCTTCATATTCCACATCCTTGAGTTTCCCCCAATACGTCCAGCTGTTGGCGCTCACCTTGCTGACCACTACGCCATAGGCATATCCTCTGGCCTCTACTACCAAGTTGTTCCCGATGTAAATGCCAATGTGTCCATTTTTCCAAACCGCCACCCCGGGGATGTCCGGCAGTGTCCCAATGCGTCCACTTTGGGTAAACTGATTTTTAAATGTGTTTGCCGTTCGGTCCCCATAATCGCTATCCTCTGTGCGCATGGCCAACACAATCATTCCAGAGCAATCCACTACTTTTCTTGGCGGCGTGTACCACTTCTTGCAATTGGTCACAAAATATGTGGCGCTTTTGCCCGATCTCTTTTGGTCTCCCCACTTTTGGGCCAACTCCTTGGTGTACGTCTCTCCTTGCGCGCCAAATACATATCCATAGCGATTTTTGTAGTAGGTGATGCCGCCGCTGTTTTTCTCCACTGCACCGCCATAGTCTGCCATCTCCTTAACCAAACTGACCAGTTTTTCACTTTTCATCCTTTTTCCTCCTTTGCTCGTTTGTAGACACAAAAAAAGCACCTGTTCAGATGCTTATCATGATTGCAGAAGCTGCCTGATCTCCCGTATCCTCAGCTGCTTTTGCTTGGCCTGGGCGTCCAGCTCTTCTATGTCCTCGTCAAACTCCTCTCCCATCCTCACACTTCTGCTGTACTGCTGCACTTGGTTGTCGTACCAGTAAAACCACTCGTACATCTCCTCCATCTCTGCCTTTAACTCCTTCTTCTCTTCCTCTGCCTCCTGCTTTGCCTCGTCCAGCTCTAGCTGCCCATTCACCAGCTTGTAGCTCTCGCTCTCCTCTTCAAACCCTGCCGGTACCTGTCCGGTGTACTCCACCGCTCCTTCCATCTCTCCGGTCTCCACAAACCCTATTACATACCCTTGTTCATTTACTTTGATCTTCATTTCTCTTCCTCCTTATTTTTTGCTCTTTTCTTCTCAAGCTTTTCCTTGATTTTGTTTTCCATATCTTTTCCAGCGTGACGCTGGACCCACTTCCATTTACTCACTTCCTGCTTCCCTTTATTTCCTGTCCTTGGGAGATGCGTTTCTATATCCCCCTCTCAGTCGACTCCGTCGCCAGCTCCCCCCTCTGGGGGAGCCGAGGTAATCTCATAAAGTTCCCCGAGGGAGGAAAAGCTTTAGGTAACCTCATCCTTGCTAAACGGCAGTGGGTCCAGCGTCTCGCTTAGGCAAGCAAAAAAATAAGCACAAAAGTATCTCCCAAGGACGATGAAACGTAGGTGAAGTAGAAAGTAGGTAAATGGCAGTGAGTCCAGCGTCTCGCTGGCGCTGGCGGAGAGGGGTTCTTGTACCCTCAAGTGCCTCCCAAGGACGATGAAACGTAGGTGAAGTAGAGAGTAGGTAAATGGCAGTGGGTCCAGCGTCTCGCTGGCGCTGGCGGAGAGGGGTTATGGCATCCTCACAGCAGTTCCCGTGGAGCTAAAGTTTTAGGCGATCTCTCATTCCATAAGCGGCAGTGGGTCCAGCATCATGCTGGTGGGTCCAGCGTCTCGCTGGCGCTGGCGGAGATAAAAAGAGAGGGAAGATATTCCATCTTCCCCCCGTGTCCAGAAGCGCTTATTTGCCTTCCCGCTAAAAATCAAATTCATCCACGTTTTCCGCCGTGATGTCGAAGATCTCGTCCATGACGATCTTGGTGTCCTCCACAATCACCTTGCCCACGTTTTCGATCTCCTGTCCGTCGGTAATGGTCTCCCCATCCAGCAGCGCCTTGGCCGCGTAAATGGTCAGATACCCCAGCGTGCCCGGATGCCACATAATGGCCTCCTGCATCACGCCGCTCTTCAGATACTCCCGAGAGGTGGAGGGCTCCACAATGCCCACACAGACGATCTCGCCCGCCTTGCCTGCCTCTTCAATGGCCTGTGCAGAAGCCGGTGGCGCAGGTGTAGTAACGCCCAGGATACCTTTCAGATTGGGGTACGCGGTCATCAAGTTCTGGGTGATGGTATACGCCTTTGCCTGGTCGTCCTCACAGGGCTCGTAGGCCACACGAGTCATGTTTGGATAGTTGGCCTCGATATACTCTGTAGCGTATTGGGACCAAGCCGCGTTGTTCTGCACGGTGAGCGAACTGGTGATGATGGCGTATTCCCCTTCCCCGTTCATGTACTTGGCCAGCTCTTCTCCCAGATGCTCGCCCAGCTGTTGGTCGATGCAGTAGGTTACGTACAGATCCCGGCTGGAGGTGTCGTTGATGTCCGAATCCCAGGTAACTACCTTGATGCCAGCGTTCATGGCCTTTTTGAGCACAGGAGCCAGGGCGTCTGGATCCACTGCCGCCACGCAGATGCAGTCCACGCCTTTGGTGATCATGTCTTCCACCACGTCAGCCTGTGAGGCCGGGTCTGCTGTGCTGGCGCCGGTGTAAATCACTTCTACTCCCAGCTCTTCCCCAGCCTGCTGTGCCCCTTGATTGGAAACCTCAAAATAGGTGTTTCCCACCAGCTGTGGGATGAGCGCAATTTGGTAGGTGCCCGAAGCGTCCGACTGTCCGTCTTCCGAGGGCTCACCACTCGTTGGAGTTTCAGCGGCAGTGGAACAGCCTGCAAACGCCAGTACAATCAACACTGCCATGAGTAATGCGATCATTTTTCTCGATTTTTTCATTTTATTTCTCCTTTTTTTATGATTCATCCCATTTCTTTGGGATAAGCGACACTAGGATTCCTCCTGCAAGCTGAGCGCGCTCACGCTCTTTCGGTTCTTGCCGTTTTCGGAGATTTTGTTAAAGATCACCACCAGTATCAGCACCACGCCGGTGGTAAACTGCT
>CAJJPW010000217.1 GCA_905193725.1 uncultured Eubacteriales bacterium | reverse complement strand
ACTTGGGCTTAGGTATCTTTAACCTGATCCCCATTCCGCCGCTGGACGGCTTTCACGTGATCAACAGCATTTTTATCCGCAAGAGCTTTAAGGTAGTGGAGTTCTTACAGCGGTATGGCTTTATTATTTTAATTGTTCTATTGGCTTCTGGCGTACTAACGAATATTATGACAATCGTAGAAAATTGGATTTTAAACGGCTTCTTCTCTTTTTGGGCGTTGTTTGTATAAAGGTAGCGTGAAAAAAGAGATACAAGGGAAGAGGGCATAAAGAAGGTACGTGCATAGATGGAATATACGGTAAAGCTTTCCTGCTTTGAGGGGCCGATGGACTTGCTTCTACACCTCATAGGAAAGGCAAAGATAGATATTGAGGAGATCTTCGTCTCCCAGATTACAGACCAGTACCTGGAGTACATGGAAGATATTCATGAGCTGGATATGGACAAGGCCAGCGAGTTTTTGCAAATGGCGGCAACCTTGGTACACATTAAATCCAAAGCGCTATTGCCAGCCAAGCGGCGGGAAGAAGAGCTGGATGAAGATGGACTCACAGAAGAGCAGCGGCTCATCCAAAACCTCAAGGAGTATAAAAAGTACAAAGAGGCCATGGAACAGCTCAGGACGATGGAAAGCGAGAACAAGAAGTTCTTTCGGGTGCTGGAAGGACATCTTTCCGACCAAAACCTCAACGTGCATCTGGTAGGGTTAGAGTTGGACGAGCTGATAGAGGCCTATCAAAAGGTTCTCCGGCGAGTGGAAAAGCGACGGCTCCCAGTGGAACCCAGCCAGATTCGCATTTCCCACGACGTGTTCAGTGTGAGAAATCAGGCCAAGCTGATTTTGGCGCGGTTGACCATCAAGAACCACATGACGTTTCTAGGGCTTTTTGAAGAAAGCGCCACCAAAATGGAAGTAGCGGTTACCTTCTTAGCGCTGCTGGATTTGCTGACCAAGGGAAAAGTAAGCATTTCCCAAGATGGTTGCTTTCAAAATATCTATATCTCTAAAAAAGTGCAGTAAAAGGATTGGAAGATTTGGAAAAGGAACAGTTAAAAAAGGGCATGTTGGCGGCACTATTTGCCAGCCCGGAGCCGCTTGACATAGAACAGATGGCACAAAAGCTGGAGATCCCTGCCCAGGAGTTAAGTCATCTGGTCTTTGATTTGGAAGAAGAGCTGGTGCAGCAGCACAGCCCTATGCTCATTACTAGAATTCAGGGAAGGATCACCCTATGCACCAATGAGGAATACGAGGCAGTGGTAAAAAAGCTGATTAGCAAGGATGTGTATACCACGCTGACCAATTCTGTGATGGAGACACTTTCCATCATTGCCTATAAACAGCCGGTTACGCGGGCACAGGTGGATGCCATCAGGGGAGTAAACTGCCAATATGCGATTTCCATCCTCCTGGAGCGGGGGCTTATTCGCGAAGATGGGAAAAAAGACACCATTGGCAGGCCAAACCTCTATGTGACCACGGAAGAATTTTTAAAGCACTTTGGGCTGGAGAGCCTAGAGGAGCTTCCCGCGCTTTCTCTACTGGATTTGGACGAGAGCTCAGAGGAAGGGGAAATCTTCCAGTAATTTATTGAATAAATGCTGTGGTGGGGATAGGCTAGAACGGCATAGAAGGGCAAATACTCTGCCCATGGAGAAAAGCACGTTTCACGTGTTTTTTTATTGCCTAAAAACGAACAGTTGGTGTATGCACAGCTGTTATGCCCTTGGATGGCCTGAAATTGGAGCATTATGAGGACGCAAAAATGGGCGACGTTTTACTGTACGAAAAACTGCACAGACTTGTACAATAAATGGAAAAATATTGGTAAATTGTTGAAAATATATGGAAGATTTGATATATTATGTGTATATGAATCTATTTAGCAGCATGCATTTCATCATACCTTCCCTTCATCGAGAATGCTAAATATAGAATCATCCATTCAGAGGAGAAAAAGAGATGTCAGATCCAGAAAACAGGGAACCTGAAAGCCCAGCTCTACAGTGGGCAAGGCGCTGAAACGGCTAAAGAACAAAAACCATCCAGCAGGCAAAAAATTTAGCCCCAAAAATCTCAAAAAAGTAGTAATTTGAAAAGTTACAAATCTACAATGACTTAATTTATTTTTATGCTATGAGAGATAGGCAGCATTTGCTCCAAAACGCCGAAGGGTGGATTAATATAAATTAGTTATAGTGGTAGAGTGAATTAGAGGAGGAAGAAAATGTCAAATCTAGAAAACAGGGAAAACCAAAGCCCAGCATCTACAGAAAACGGGCAAGGCACTGAAACGGCTGAAGAACAAAAGCTACAACCAACAAGTAAAAAATCAAATCTAAAAAATCTCAAAAATGTATTTACATCCAAAAAGAGGATACCGATCATTGCTGGGGGAGCAATCCTGGTGGTAGCTATCGTATTGCTGCTAGTCTTTTTGCTTCCAGGGGGTGGTGGCAGCGATAGCAGCTCCTTTTACGAACATTGGAGCAAGACTTGGACGGATGTTAATGGTGATATCCATGAAATCAAAGAAGATGGGACGTATACCTTGGTGGAAAGCCAGGAAGAACAATGGGATGAGGATTACAAATATGTAATTAGAACCACAGATGACAAATATGTGATATATGAAAAAGAGAGTGAGGAAGGGCTATTTTGCAATACGACAGATAGAAACCATGAAGCGCTGATAAGCGATAAAACAGGTTTAGGAATGTGGAATTTAGTAAACTCTGGAATTTACTACACTGAGACAGATGAAAATGATGATGAAGATAATCAAGTAAAAGAATTATATTTTTATAACTTTGGCAATGGAAATAAAATACTATTAGCAGAAAATTATGTAGATTACGCCTATGATATGATGGGTGAACAGATTATCTTCATCAATGGAAACCATGAGGCGATGTTCTTTGCACCCGGTTATTCTGCACCTAAAAGTTTGGGGAAGATAGAAGGAGTAGAGAATTTCGAAAATCTGAATATCCTTACTGCTGCAAAAGATGGATCTTTGCTATTTTTATCAGAGGATGAAGAAATAACAAAAGATAACTACACTGTGCAGTATTATTGTCTAGATGGAGGGAAATTTGAAAAAATTGGAACAGTAGAAAATAGCGAATATAGCTCTAGTATTACTCGATTTAATGAAACGGGAAATGAGGCTTTGATCTGCCCGTTATCAGGTGACAGTATCTTTTATAAAATAAAGGGACAGCCGGCCAAAGAAATCAATGTGGATGGAAAGGAAATTCAAACAATTTATCCAATTGCGCCGTTAGATACCTTTGGTGCGAAGGCGGAAACATTTGAAATATTTTATTGTACAACCCGCGATGAAGAAACCCGTGACATTACTCTATATTGTATAGATAAAAATTTAAATGTTAAAAAAATTGCCTCAAATATATATTCAAGGGATATACGAATACATGGAGGAATTGCTACCTACATAAAAAATGAGGAGGAGGGCTTTGGAACGTATTTATGCTACTGCCCGGTAGAGGGAGATCAAATCGGAGCAGAAGAAATCATTAGCGAAGATGTATACGAGTTCCGCGTCTCCGAAGATGGAAAGTATATTTATTATATGACAAATTGGGATGTAGACACTGATTTTGCGGATCTATATGTATATGATGTAGAAAATGGTCAAAAAAATCGAATCGAATCAGATGTAAATCACCGTGTTTTCCAAATTTCTCAGGATGGCCAAACGGTGGTATACCTAAAGGATTCGGTGGAATTTTATGAAAGTGCTTTCGAGTGGATGGGGGAAGGCTTTATACGAAAATGGGGAGAAGAGCCGATTAAAGTGGCCAGTAATGTAGTGTGGTTTTATCCCACTATGCCAGGAGAGTATATTCAGGAGGACATGATTCCCTTTGTGGCCAACGCACATTTAAATGGAGAAGGAGCATTGGATGATCAGGACATCATTGGTGGGCTATATATTTACGATGGAAAAGAAGCGAAAAAACTAGCCGATGATGTAATTTACGAAAACTACGATTTGTTTTTCTCTTTGTACAATTATTAAATGAATAGAGAAGATAAGGGGGCTACTGTGGGCTCCCTTATCCATACTCTACT
>CAJJPW010000216.1 GCA_905193725.1 uncultured Eubacteriales bacterium | reverse complement strand
ATTTTGGTGCGGGCGCCTACGGCATTCAAACGGCCTCTCAGCGGTATTTTGGTGTGGATGCAGATGAGCTCACTCTCTCCCAGAGCGCGCTGCTGGCGGGCATCGTCAAATCCCCCTCTGGCTACGCGCCTCACCTAAACTTTCAAAAATCCATTCAGCGCCGGGATCTCATTCTAGACCTGATGGAGGAAAACGGCTGTGTCAGCAGGCCAAAGACGAGGTCATCTCTTTAGATAAGATGACTAAGACAGACGCCTATCCCCACGGCTACTATCTGGACACCGCCCTCAGCGAGGCCAGCCAAATTTTGGGGATCAGCTACTCTGAGGTGCTAGAAGGCGGATACAGCATCTACACCACCATGGATTCTGACGTCCAAGAGATCGCCGAAGAGGTGATGGCAGACCCGGATAATTTTCCAGAGGATGCCGCAGACGGTGTAGCTGCTCAGGGATCCTTGGTAGTGTTAAATCCCAAAGACAGCAGCATTGTGGCCATTATGGGTGGTAGAGAACACACGGTGCGTCAGGGATTTAATCGGGCCACCGACATGCAGCGCCAGCCGGGCTCTACCATTAAGCCCATCATCGCCTATGCTCCTGCCTTTGAGCAGGATGGCTATACCACCACCACTTTTCTCTTAGACGAGGCCCAGGACTTTGACGGTTATTCCCCTACCTCCAGCAAGTATCACGGTTGGGTCACCGTGCGTACAGCCCTTGCCAAATCCCTAAACAACCCTGCTTTGCAGACATTGGAAACCGTGGGTGTGGAAAACGGCAAGAACTACGCCTCTAACGTGGGCATTCCCTTCGCCGAGGAAGATACCGGCCTTTCTCTCGCTCTTGGTGGATTTACCTATGGCGTCTCCCCTGTAAATTTGTGCGGGGCATACGTGCCCTTTGCCAACGGTGGGTATTATAAGACCCCTTATGCGGTCTCTAAAATTGTAGACAGCAGCGGCAACGTGGTGTACGCAAATCAGGAAAATGCCTATGGGGTGCTCTCTGCCGAGACCTCTTTTCTCATCTCCTCCGTATTGCAGACCTGTGTGGAGGAGGGCACTGCCAAAAATCTCAAGCTGGAAAACGTCCCTCTCAGCGCCAAGACAGGTACGGCCTCCATGCCTAACTCGGAGAAAAACAAAGACGCCTGGGTGGTGGCTTACAACAGTCAGTATGCCATCTGCGCCTGGGTGGGCTTTGACACACCGGATGAAGACCACCTTTTGGAAAAAGGCTCCACTGGCGGATCCTACCCTACTAAAATCGCCAAAGCTGTGTTCTCCAAAATCTACAGCGGGAAGCAGGGCCCCGAGCTCTCTATCCCCTCGGAAATCCAGACGGCAAAGCTAGACAAATTGGCGCTGGAAGAGGAACATGAGGTGGAACTAGCTCCCAATTACGCGCCGGAGGAAGCGACGGTTACCGAGTACTTTACACAGGATACACTGCCCAGTGATTCCTATGGTTATGCTGGCGATGTGCCTAGCGCGCCAGCGGACTTTTCCATTTCAATCGATCAGGAGGGGTACCCTACCCTCACCTTTACACCATCTGAAGATGATTACGTAACTTATAAGGTGATGCGCAAAAATCTGGTGAACAACAATGTAGCCATGGTGGCACAGTATCCAGCCAACGGAGGCCCTGTTTCGCTCACAGACTACAACATCAACAAGGAGTACTCCTACTGCTATTATGTGGTGCCCTATGTGGCTGCCAACGATACTTATAGCCAGGAACTGCAAGGGGCACCCTCTCGCTCCTGTATCTATACTCCCAACGGGGTACAGACCATGGAAGATTTGGAGCAGCAGGAGACCATCGCTCAATGAACCAGTGGTAAGGAGTATGCCTTGACAGGGAAAAAATAAGTCTGTATAATAGTTGTACTGTTTAGGAACGAGGAGATGGGAACATGCGGCAGTGTATGGATGCAGACAACCTGCACAGACGGCTGAAAAAAATCATCGGACAGGTGCAGGCCATTGACCGAATGATTGACGAGGATATTCCCTGTGAGGACGTGCTATCTCAAATTAATGCGGCTAAGTCCGCATTGCATAAGGTGGGCCAGGTGGTGCTGGAAGGCCATTTGCAGCACTGTGTCCGAGATGGCATCGAGCATGGAGACGCAGATCAGACCATACAGAACTTTGCCAAGGCCGTAGAGCGATTCTCCAATATGTCCTAAGCCAATCACTTTGATTTTCCGTCCAATGTACATCCCTTGTGCGTTGGACTTTTTTCTTCTCTATCCACAGTTTGATCTTTTTCCCAATGTGCATGCTAATATGATTTGCATGTTAGCTTTCTCATGTAAATTGCGTTTTTCCCAGGCTTGGGCCTTGAAGACAGCGCTTTGTCTATCTTATCGTTGCAATTTCCCTTGGCATATAGCGCCTTTGTCCTCTGCTTCTTCTCACATGTTTTTTCTCATTTATTCTTGACAGGTTATACCCATAGGGGTATCATATCCATAGAAAGTACTTATACCCCCATAGGTATATAGGAGGTAGTCGTTCATGTTTTCTAAGATCAAAGATTTCTTCCAAAATGAGATCAAACGCAGCATTTTATTTTTAGTTCTCTCGGGTATCGCACTAGCCAGCAGTCTTTTTTTAGGGGATCACCCGGTCTTTCACCCTGCATGGATTTCCATCGTGCTCTGTGGTATCCCCATCCTCAAAGAGGCAGCTGTAGGCCTTTTCACCTCCTTTGACATCAAAGCAGATGTGCTAGTGTCCATCGCTCTGATCGCCTCTGTGATCACTGGCGAGATCTTTGCAGCCGGAGAAGTGGCCTTTATCATGCAGATTGGCTCTCTACTGGAGGAACTCACAGTAGCCAAGGCGCGCAGAGGAATAGAAAAGTTGGTACAACTCACGCCCCACACCGCTAGAGTTTTGTCGCCCAGCGGTGAAGAGAGAATTATTCCCGCAGAGGAAGTCAAAAAAGGCGAAATTTTGCGAGTTTTGCCCGGCGAAACCGTTCCTGTGGATGGAGTGATCACTAGGGGCCAAACCTCCATTAACCAGGCAGTGATGACGGGGGAATCCCTTCCTGTAGATAAATTGGAGGGAGATGAAGTATCCAGCGGAACCATCAACCAATTTGGCGTGTTTGAGATGCGCGCTACCAAAGTGGGAGAAGATAGCTCCATCCAGCGCATGATCCGTCTCGTGCAATCCGCCAATGCGGATAAGGCAAAGATCGTGAATTTGGCAGATCGTTGGGCCACCTGGATTGTGGTGATTGCCCTCACAGCGGCCATTCTCACCTGGATTCTCTCTGGCGCAATCATTCGAGCGGTGACCATACTAGTGGTGTTCTGTCCCTGTGCACTGGTGCTTGCCACCCCTACTGCCATTATGGCAGCCATAGGCAATGTGACCAAATACGGCATATTGGTTCGGGAGGGCGATGCCCTGGAACGTCTCTCCAAGATCAAGTGCATCACCTTTGATAAGACTGGCACACTGACGTATGGCAAGCCCAAGGTAGTGGCAGTTAAGAGCTTTTCCGACTCGATTTCCTCAGAGCAGCTGTACTCCATCGCGGCCTCTGTGGAGCGCCCCTCTGAGCATCCTCTAGGCAAGGCAGTGGTAGCCAGCTATCAAGAGAAGAACGGCAAAGTGGCAGATACTCCAAGTAACTTTACTCTACTCCCTGGCAAAGGCGTCCATGCCATATCCGGCGATATGGACGTTTTCGCTGGCAATCGGGAGCTCCTTTCGGATCATAAGGTGGCTTTCCAGGAATCCATCCAGAAACAGGTGGAATTTTATATTGACCAGGGTTGCACCATCATCTACGTAGCCATAAATGGCTCTGAAGTGGGTTTTCTAGCGCTGTCAGACACCATGCGTCAAAACACCCCTGCCACCATTTCACAGATTCGCCAGATGAATATTGAACCTATTCTGCTGACCGGCGACCACAAAAAAATTGACGAATGGCGCGGAGCCCAAAGCCGGGAGCGCACCCGCGAGCGCCGCCCCGATTTGTACGACGCCTGGTGCGAGAGCCACCCGCTGACCGAGCTGCCCAAGTGGAAGCGCGGCGAAAATATGCGCCTTGTGAAAAATGACGAACAGCTCGCCCTCTGCGCGGCCCTC
>CAJJPW010000215.1 GCA_905193725.1 uncultured Eubacteriales bacterium | reverse complement strand
TGCGGCGGCTTTCTAACTCCCCGTTGCAGATCGAGATCACGCTGCTCCACCCCAAAACCCATATCTCTAAAAATACACCTTTTCAGTATTTGCAGACTTTTTATAAGACCTTTGACCAGATCAAAGATCAGAAGTTTGACGGCATGATCATCACCGGTGCGCCCATTGAGCACATTGCATTTGAAGAGGTCAATTATTGGGATGAGCTCACTTCCATCATGAGTTGGAGTCGCAAAAACGTATACTCCACCCTGCACATCTGTTGGGGGGCTCAGGCTGGTCTATACTATCACTATGGCATTCCCAAGCATCCCCTGCCAGAGAAGCTCTTTGGGGTGTTTAAGCACACAGTACTCCAGCCCAATGTGCCTCTGGTGCGAGGCTTTGACGACGAATTCTATGCGCCCCACTCCCGGCATACTGAGGTTCGCTCTGAGGATATCCAAAAACACTCCCACCTGATTTTGCTCAGCGAGTCCAAAGAGGCTGGGGCCTATATCATCTGTTCCCGCAGTGGGCGGCGGATTTTTGTCACCGGCCACTCGGAGTACGACCCGTTTACCTTGCGGGATGAGTACTTGCGGGACAAGGAAAAGGGGCTGGATATTCACATGCCCCAAAACTATTTTCCCAACGACGATCCCACCCAGGAGCCTAAAGTCAAATGGCGGGGCCATTCCAACCTGCTGTTTAACAACTGGCTCAACTACTACGTATATCAGGCTACGCCCTTTGATCTCTCCAAAATTCAAGACGAAACTCACCATTACGATGATGCCCCGGCTCAATAGCTTCGGGGCTTATTTTATGTGGATAAACTACCTAGTAGCCATATCTGCACTCCTCTTCAGGCTGATCTATCCAAAAGCCATCTATTCGTGGAAAAGTGAGCCTGCTCCAATTGAAACGGTTCTAAACTACTGATCGCTTATCCAAAATAATCATTCTGCAAACAAACGAATTCCCAAAAATAATTTTCACCAAAAAGCCATACTCTTTTAGAGCGGATCAACGAGGAGCGATGGTCGCCATCAGGGTGATCTCCATATAGATGTATGCATCGCCTCTCCCCTCTCCAAATATCTGGCTTTTTGTCAATGATAGCAGTGGGTATGTCCCATTCTGTGTTTTTTTGTAGAGAATGGGAACTTTTTTCCCAGGCCCGTCGTCTCATTAGTAAAGTATCATAACTGGCCCGCCTGCCCCAATGGAATTTCAAGATATTCGCTGCTCAGCTGGCAAAATCTTATCTTACCATCCCTATTTTCGATTGGGAACGGGCCCAGCCACAATTTAGAAAGGAAGTGCTCCATTCATGAAACGCAATACCACAATTCTCCTCTGCCTGCTGGCGGTCTTCGCCCTCGTGCTGACCGCTTGCGCTCCCACAGCGCCTCAGGATTCCCCAGCAGTTGAGCAAACCAATGACCCGGTCTCCGGCCAACCGGATGAACCAGAACCTCCTCTCGCTACGAACCAGCCGGAGGCACCCACACAAAATGAGCCGGCTGCTGCCAGCGCTACCCTTCAGGTCGTCGGGGAAGCTACTATACAGGTCGCTCCCGATACCGTATACCTGAACTTTGAGGCGCAAAACACCAGCAAAACCGCCACAGAGGCCGCCACCCAAAACGCACAGCTAGTGGATCAAATCGTAAGTCAGTTGACTCGCGCCGGTATCCCCCAGGAGAATCTCTCCACAACCCAGTACACCCTGTATCCAGAGTACAACTACAGCGTAAATCCTGCAACTCTCACAGGATATCGGGCTTCTACCTCTCTCACTGTCAAAGTGAGCGACATCGATCAAGCGGGTAAGTACATCGATACCGCTATCGCAGCAGGAGCCAGCGTCTCCTATGGGATGAGCTATGCTCTGGAAAATGACCAGGAAACTTACCGTAGCGCCATTTCACAGGCTTGCCAAGATGCCAAGGCCGATGCCACCGCTGCTGCCAATGGGAAAACAGTGGGCGATATTATCTCCGTATCCGAAGGATACACAAGCTCTGCTGTTGATACCCCATATCTCAGCGCCAACAGCGTCGCAGAGGACGGAGCAGCTACCACCATCTATCCCTCTCAAGTACAGGTAACTGCCGCGGTCACCATCGTGTATGCATTGATATAACCAGCTAGCAAAAGGCCTGCCTGGCGATTCTAAGAGCAAATTTCACCACACTACTCCCACATCGCTTTGGCAGGCCTTTTCTTTTTATTTCGCTTTTCTCGTCTAATAATCATCCGATCTCTTTACGAATTTTCCCTCTTTGCCCTTGTATCGCCCGTTATATCTCGCTCTCCTCATATACGTCTATGGCTGGGCGCAAGGGATTTTCCTGGCTGACGTCCTCCTCCATTTGGCTCATCACCTGATCCTGTTGTTTACTGCTCTCCTGTACATCTGCCCCTGAAGTGCTGCTGGGCTGTACAGAGCTGCTAGGATTTGCCTCTAAGCCGCTCTGTGGCTGCTGTGCGCTTTGATCGCCACTGCCCACTGCCCTTTGTGGGTCGTTGGCCTTTTCCTTGGCAGGCAGCTGAGTAAGGCTCTTAAAAGTATATCCCATCTCCTCCCACTTGGTGAGCAGTTGATCGAAAATCTCCACATTGGTTTGCGAGGTGGAGTGGAAGAGCATGATCCCACCGGGATGGGTGCGGCTGAGGATCTTTTCCAGACTGGCCTGTGGGTCTGGCTGCTTGTCGTTCAGCCAATCCTCATAGGCGAAGCTCCAAAACACCGTCGTGTATCCCAGCTCTTCCAGATACTTTAACGTCATCTCGCTAAACCGCCCCTCTGGAGGCCGGGCGAACTTCGGCATCTCCTTGCCCACCGTCTGCTGATAGAGCTCCTCCAGCCCTACAACCTCCTCTTTAAACTCCTCAAAGTTCGTCAGCGTCGCCAAATCCTTATGGCCCACTGTGTGGTTGCAAACCAAATGGCCTTCTCTTTCCATTCGCTTCACCAGCTCTGGGTTGGATGTGATATAATGTCCCACCAGGAAAAACGCCGCCGGCGCGTTGTGCTTTTTCAATACATCTAAAATCTGCTCGGTACAGCCGTTTTCATAACCCGCGTCAAATGTGATATAAAGGGATTTTTCCGAAGAGTCCCCCAGATAATAGGCATTGTAGTTCTTATAAAATGTGGCCTCCTTGCACCCTTCAGGGGGAATCCCATCCTCCCTGGGGTTAAAATACCAGCTGTACTCTGTGGTATCCAAATTCCCGTAAAATCCCGCCTGGGTGGTCACCACTAAGTCAGTGCTTCCAAACAGCAGTCCAATACAGATCAGGCACACCAGCCCGATGGTCGCTAGATCTTTCCACTTATTCATATTGCATTCCCCTATTCTCGTCATGTTTCCATGTCACATCACTACCAAGGTATGTAAAAAGGATTTTCAACATTCCACAATTTGCGATTTTCCCTCTTCGCTTTGGCCACACAGCGAGCCCTTTATCCGCACTTGTCTCATAAGCTTTCCATCCAACAGCTGTCAATGTTGCGAAATTGTTATATAATACTTGCAAAGGAAACGAAAGGAGCTTACGATGTCCAACCACCAGCAAAACTGCATGATCTGCGGCGCCCCAATTGTATATTCTTCTAAGACTATCTCCCGGGAATGCGCCATATGCCACCGTTTTTTTCCCGCCCGTGAGGCCTGCGCAAATGGCCACTATGTGTGTGACAGCTGCCATAAGTCCTGTACCAATTCATTGTTCCTTGGTTTGTTGGCCTCTGAAGAACAGGATCCCCTCGCTCTCTTTGAACAGGTGATTTTAGATCCAGCTGTCCATCTCCATGGTCCAGAGCACCACATCATTGTCCCCTGCGTGCTGCTCACCGCCTACAGCCAGTGTCAGAGTGACCTAGATTTAGCACAGAGCCTTGGCGAGGCCATAGACAGGGCTAAACAAGTTCCAGGAGGGGTTTGCGGTTTTTGGGGCTGTTGTGGGGCTGCTATCGGCGCTGGCATCTATATGAGCGTCCTCACCGGCGCTACTCCCTTAAAAGAGCGAGAATGGGCCCTTGCCAATCTGCTCACCTCCCAGTGCCTTGAAAAAATCAGCGCTGCAGGTGGGCCTCGATGTTGTAAACGCAATGCACGGCTTGCCATCCAAGAGGCAGTTGA
>CAJJPW010000214.1 GCA_905193725.1 uncultured Eubacteriales bacterium | reverse complement strand
GCCGGTGGAGGCGAAGCAGTACTTACAGCGCAGGTTGCAGTCATGGGCTACGTTCAGACAGAGCGCCTTGATGGGGGTGTTCTTCACCACCGCCCACTGGGGGTTGATGTAGTCCTCCTCCTCGAACAGCAGCTTCTCCTCCGCCAGCTCCTTCAGCTCCTGCCAGCACTCCTCCAGCTCTGCTCTGGGGTACTGGGACAGTTTTTCAATCACGTCCTCCGGACAGTGCTCCGCCATGGGGGGCGTGACACAGTTGAGCAGGTCGTAGCTCAGTTCGTCCAGCACATGGACGGCGCCGCTGTCCACGTCCATGGCGATGCAGCAGCCCAGAGCTTTAAATGTATGGATCATAGTTATCCCTCTTTTGTATCATTCTATGGTCAGACAGCCCATGCCGTCATTGGGGTCGGAAAACGGCAAAAGAAAACTTCCAGCACCTGCTGAAAAGAGCCAGGTGGGAAGTCTTCTCTATGCCACGGCAAGTAATGGATTACTTGCTCTGTTCACATTTCTGGTTGGCCACGGTGCAAGAAGTTTTGCAGGCAGATTGGCAAGAAGTCTGGCATTCGCCGCAGCCACCATTTTTCACGCTCTTGCAAAGGCTTTTATCTGCTACCACTTTGATATGTTTCATATTATATTCCTCCTGGCGTAATTAGTATCATAAATTCCTCTTATTTGGATATTATACTATATCTACCCATGAAGTTTCAAGTACATTCTTCCTGTGAGCTTGCTAGAATTTCCTCTATTTTTTGGCTGTCCTTGCAGACGCCACCTTCTCGGTCTTTTTGCCGGACATCAGCTTTACGATCACCCCAATGGCAATGCCGATGATGATGGCCATAGCTAGGTCAATCAGCATGAGCACCGCATCTCCAAATTGGCCCTCTAGGAGCGAGAAGATCAAAAAGCTGAGCACGATAAACAGCCCACTTGCCATGGCACAGGATAATATGGTCTTGTCGCCAGCGCCTTTGGATGCGATGAGCGCACATAGGATGACGGCAACCACCTTGATGATTTGGTTGATGACACTGATGTTCTCAAATGGAACCCCAAATTGCTTGATGATAACCGCCAAGATGAGCAGGCACACGATGGTGAAAATGATGCCGATGAGCGCCCCTTTGACCCCATTTATCACAATAGTTTTTCTTCCCAAATCCATCCTGGAATTTTTGTGCTTTGCCGCTGCTTTGCTGGTCTTTCCTTTGCTACTGCCTTTTGTCTTTCTTTGCATATACCATAACCCCTTTACCAAAAACCAAAGCGTTTTCTCCTTTGGATTTACTGCGTCAGTAATGATATATGCACACTTCTACCGATATATTCCCCCTAGGATCATATTTTCCGCTCTGAAAAAGTAAAAGGGCCTTCCCCAAGAGGCGAGCCCTATCTGGCGTTCGCTTGTTTCCATCTGAGCAAAGTCCATTTTCCGGCTTGCTTCCCCGTCTTTACAATCCCAGCTCCTTGGCTTGCGCCGCTGTGAGATGGTAAAGATCTCCTGGCAGGCCGGTTTGATAAAAGGCAAACTCTCCCCTCTTATATGCGCCGCAACCAGAGCATTCTAACAGATGATAGACCGCCTCTACCGATACAACGGTGTATGACTGGTGGGAAGGTTGATCCTCCATATGCTTCCAATACCGTTCTTTAAATAGGTCATTATCCCTTCCATAAAAGTATCCGCAGCGTGCGCAGACGCTAATCGAAGTAACCTCTTCGCTATTAGACGTGGCGCCTGTGTTTTCCTGATCTGCAGCAGACCAGTCCATGAGGATTCCCGTTCCCTGATCCACCCAGTTATGCACATGGGCTTGGGGTTTTGCAGGTTTTGTCGATTCTGTGGGTTTGGTTGTGCTGGCCGGCTTCCCAGGCTTTGAGGTGTCTTTCGGTTTGCTCGTGCTTGCCGGTTTGGCCGTTTTGGAGGGTTTTGCCGGCTCTGCAGACTCCTCTGGTTTGTTAGAAGCTTTTTCGTCATTCAACATGCTTTCGGCAGAACTGGCGCCGGGAGCAACGGTTTCCTTTTCGGCAGGGCTTACACCCTCCTCTCCTATCTGATTAGAGGCTTCTGCATGAGGTGTTTGATCCTGCTGGCTTTTCTCTTCGGCCGTTTCCTCTTTTTCTGTATCCCACTGTGAGTATGAAACTGAAGAATTTTCCTGATGATTTGTGTTCTCTGCCGGAGCCGCACAGGCAGTCAGGTAAAAGACCATCAACAATGCAATAAGCGCCATCATCTTTTTTTTGACCATAGTAAATCCCCTCCGAAAATTTGTTCTTCCTCATTTATTTGCATCAATACCATCTTGTCCTACACGTGGTTTTTTCACTTTTTTGCAGAAGGCAAATGGGCGTGTTCATTGCAATGTCCCATTTTCGCGCCAACCTGTTTTAGATCCCACTGAAAAGGTGGGGCGCAGCTTAAAATCTCTTGTGCTGTATTTTCCCTATTCACAAACTGCTGTGCCACTTATTCCAAGCAAAAAAAGAAGCTGAACATCCACAGCTTCTTCCATGCGACAATCACGTTATTTATCGCCTATTTTCTTTTCGCCCATCTCGTTTTCTACGTCGTTGCTCTCGACCGTAGCAACAGCGCCTTTTGCGAACACCAGTTTCGCCTTATCAGGGCCTGTCTCAATTGTTACCAGGTCGTCCTTCACTGCGACGATCTTTCCGTAAACACCGCCGATTGTCTTGACGTTATCGTTGACTCTCAGGTTAGAGAGCATCTCCTTCACTTTTTTGTCTCTCTTTCTCTGCGGCACGATGATCAATACGACGAAGATCACCACGAGCGCCAAAGGCAATATGAGAGAAGTGATACCACTCATTGAATCTGCTGGCATAACTGCACCTTCCTTTTCTATCAATACAATCTTAATAATATCTTATCCCACTTGCTAAAGTCAAGTAAAATTAATCAATATAACCATAATTTTTCATAAAGGCCGTTTTAAACTCCGGCAGGTAATCTCCCAAAATGGCTTGGCGGATATTCTCCATCAGCCGCACGGTGAACCGAATATTGTGGAGAGTGAGCAGTGTGGCCCCTAAAATCTCCCCCGCCTTGATCAGATGCCGCAAATACGCCTTGGTGAAGTGCCGGCAGGTGTAGCAGTCGCACTCCTCGTCTAGCGGCGTGAAGTCTTTGGCGTACACCGCATTTCTCACTACCACTTTTCCCTTGCTGGTGAGGGCTGTGCCATTGCGGGCCGTGCGGGATTGCAGCACACAGTCAAACATGTCCACTCCTCTTACTACACCCTCTAGCAGGCAGTCTGGCGTGCCCACTCCCATGAGATAGCGGGGTTTGTTTTCTGAGAGCAGCGGCACGGTGAGATCCAGCATCTCGTACATCACCGGTTTGGGCTCTCCTACGCTCAGCCCGCCGATGGCGTTTCCCGCAAAAGGCATACTGTTTATGGTCTTTGCGCTCATCTGCCGCAGAGGGGCAAACATCCCGCCTTGTACAATGCCAAACAGGCCCTGGTCGTCTCGCGTCTTGGCATCTAAGCAGCGTTTGGCCCACTGGTGGGTGATCTCCACCGAGTTTTTCACGTAATCCAAACTGGCGTCTGCTGGGGCGCATTCATCAAAGGCCATGATAATGTCGGCCCCTAAATCCTCCTCGATCTGGATGGCCTTTTCCGGCGTGAACAGATGCCGGGAGCCATCCAAATGGCTTTGGAACTCCGCACCATTGGGGGTGATCTTCCTCAGACTAAACACCTGGAAGCCGCCGCTGTCCGTCAAAATGGGCTTATGCCAGTTCATAAATTGGTGCAGGCCCCCTGCCTGCTTGACGATATCCTGCCCTGGCCGCATGTAAAGGTGATAGGTGTTAGATAGGATGATCTGTGCCTGCGTCTCCTCTATTTGGCTGGGCGTGAGGGATTTGACGGTGGCCTGTGTGCCTACTGGCATATATACGGGGGTTTTAATCGGCCCATGAGGCGTTATCAATACGCCTGCTCTGGCCCCTGTGTATTTGCACTCTTTTTCTATCTGAAATTCAAACATCTTTCTACCTACTTCTCTCAGCGTTTGGTTTTTCTCCTGATACACTTTACCACATGGCTGCCCCATAAGCAACTGTTGTTTTGGATTGCAGGCTCAAATGTCAAACTTTTTCTTCTGCAGGCCTTTTTGC
>CAJJPW010000213.1 GCA_905193725.1 uncultured Eubacteriales bacterium | reverse complement strand
TTGTCCTATACGGCAAGCTGACCGACAATTTTGAAACCGACATATGACAATCGCTATCTACTATACATCCTTATTCCGCCAGGGATTACAGGGGGACTTTTTTTGCGAAATGAGAGAAATGCCAACAAGATACTGGTAAAAAGGGGGATTGGTTTGCTATAATGGAACAAGCAAAAGGCAAGGATGGCTGTCTATGGAAAAGATAGGGATCATCGCGTTTTCAGGAACGGGAAACACCTGGAAGTGCGCAGAGATGTTACAAGAAGCTTTGGAAGATAGAGGTTATGGGGTGGTGCTGAGGAGCCTGGATCAGCCTATTTTGGATTGGACGTGGCTGGAAGAGCTAGATGCGGTGGGCATCGGCTACCCCATACATGCCTTTAACGTACCTAAGCTGGTCTATCAGCGGCTGAAAGAGGCACCGGGCCTGCCCCAAAGGTATTTTATCTTCAAAACCTCTGGGGAGCCCTTTGGGATAAACAAGAGCTCTTCCTATGCCCTGTATCGTCTGCTGAAGAAGAAGGGCTGGCAGCTGGAGGGAGAATTTCACACGTTGATGCCCTATAACATCATGTTTCGGTACCCAGATGCCCTGGCAAGGCAGATGTATGACGCCAGCTGGGTGATGTGTCAGGTGTTTGCCCAGCAGTGGCGCAAGGGACAATTGCGCCCGCCCAAGTATCCCATCTTCTATCGGGTGTTGTCCACTGTGTTTCGCATCCAGTGGCCGGCAGCAGGATGGAATGGAAGGCTGTACCGGGCAAAACGGGGAAAGTGCAATGGATGCATGGCCTGTGTGAAACACTGTCCCAGTCAAAATATTCAGTGGAAGGACGGGAAACTGGTGTTTGGAGGGAAGTGCACTATGTGTATGAGATGTGCCATGAACTGTCCACAAAATGCCATTTCCATTGGCTTGCTATCTAAATGGAAGGTGAACCCGGCTTATGAGTGGAAGAAGATCTTAGAGGGAACGCAACCGCCCTATGTGACCTCTAAGACCAAGGGGTATTTTAAGTGGTTTAACCCCTTCTTTCAACAAGTAGAAAGACTGGCGCAGGAGCAGGGCGTTGAGAGAAAACAGAAAAGCATTCGCGCAATAGAGGAGCGCAACAGATAAAAATATGGCGATGGCCATCGTAGGTAGCGAGGTGTTGAAATATGCTGGTGATGTTAGACGGCACCACCAAGGGATTTGGAGAGAATATCGTACTAAAAAATATAAAAGTAGCAGTCAATGAGAAAGATAGGATTGGATTAATTGGGCTCAATGGCATTGGGAAATCCACGCTGCTCAACATGATTTGTGGAGTACTGGAGCCAGATGAAGGGACGGTTTCGGTAAAGCAGGGCCTCTCCATCGGGTATTTGAGGCAAAATAGTGGGCTTTCTTCCCAAAATACGGTAGAGCAGGAGATGAGGTTGGCCTTTGAACCGCTGCTCAAAGCGCAGGAACAGATGAAGCAGCTGGAGCACCAGATGGGACAATTGCCAGTGGAGAGTGTGGAATATCGCACCCTGTCTGCCCAGTATGCCAAATTATCCTCTTACTTTGAGGTCAACGAAGGTTACCAGATGGAGGTGAAAATCAGGTCCATCCTGCAGGGAATGGGCTTTGCTGGCACCTCCATGGACACGGTGATTGACACCTTAAGCGGCGGGGAAAAGACAAGACTTGCCATGGCCAAGCTGCTGTTACAGCAGCCAGAACTTCTCATATTGGATGAGCCCACCAACCATCTGGACTTTGGAACGCTGATGTGGCTGGAGGAGTATTTAAATGGCTACAAAGGGGCACTGATTATCGTGTCCCACGACCGGTACTTTTTGGATAAGACGGTGCAGAAGATCTGGGAGATCGAGCGGGGGGAGCTCTCCTCCTATAAGGGCAATTATTCCGCCTATAAGGTGCAAAAAAAGGAGAAGATGATCGCCTGGGAGAGGGAATACGAAAAGCAGATGGTGCAGATTGCCTCGCTGACAGATTATGTGGAGAGAAATATGGCAAGGGCATCTACGGCGTCACGAGCCAAAAGCAAGCTGCACGCTCTGGAGAGAATGGAGATCATCCAAAAGCCGGTGCAGGATAAAAGGGAGACGCGTTTTTCCTTCACCTTTGAGAAAAATCCTGTAAACGATGTGTTAAAAGTAGCTCATTTGATTTTAGAGGTGGGGAATCCACCCAAAAAGCTCTGTGGAGAGATCAACTTTGAGGTGAAGCGGGGCAGAAAGGTGGCACTGATTGGCGCCAACGGAACGGGAAAATCCACATTGCTCAAGTGCATTTTAGGACTTTTGCCCGTCTCTCATGGAGAAATACACATTGGCGGCAATGTAAACATCGGTTTTTTTGAACAGGAAGCGCGGACGCTAAACGGGGAAAACACCGTGTTAGATGAGCTGTGGAATCGCTTTCCCCACTTATTAGAGCACCAGGCAAGAGGGCTGCTGGGACAGATGATGTTTACCGGCGACGACGTGTATAAAAAGGTAAAGGAACTGAGCGGTGGAGAGCGAGCCAAACTGTATTTTGCCATTCTCATGGCGGGGCATCACAATGTACTGGTGTTGGACGAGCCCACCAACCATTTGGATTTACAGAGCAGAGAGGCGCTGGAAGAGGCGCTCATCGCCTATGAGGGGACATTGCTATTTGTCTCCCACGACAGGTATTTTGTCAATGCCGTGTCTACAGACATTGGGGAGATCGAAAATGAGAGCTTTGCATTTTATGTAGGCGACTTTGATCAGTACGCGAAGCGCCAGCAGGAAAGACAAAAGCAGGAGCAAGAACAGAGTGAGGCGGCAAAGAAAACCAAAGGCAACTACCGTGGGAAAAAACAGAGAAGCGAAGCAGCCCGCAGGCAAAACCAACTAGCTGCGCTGGAAAGAGAGCTGGAGGAGTACCAAAGAGAGGAACAGCAGCTGACAGACGAATTGGCAGACCCAGAAGTAGCGGCAGATTACCAGCTGGTGGCCCAAAAATGCGCTCGCCTGGAAGAACTGAAAAGCAAGATGGATGAGCTGATGGAACAGTGGATGGAGCTGGAAGAAGGCGTATAATAGAAGCGAAATATATGAATAAAAAGCCTGGAAACTCCCCGGGCTTTTTTTGATAAGAGATCAATTGCAAGATAAGCATCTAGGGATTACGGGGATGCAACTTGGGGAAAAACGCATGATCATCACCTTGGGGTTGCGCATTTGAGACCTTAGGCATTTTAGATAAGCAATAAGTTCGTGAGTATATTTGAGGTGTTAGATAAAAAAATGAGATTTTTTAAAATCACCAGTTGGGGTTATGGGGAAAGCACTTTATTTAAAGAAACGGATGTGCTTCCATGTAAACCAGAAATCCAAGTTAATTTAGCAAAATAGATATGAAAAGAATATTTGTTTTTTCAGGCCGAGGATGATACAGAAAGAGCTTAGGCCCATTTACATAGAATACGTTG
Source organism: uncultured Eubacteriales bacterium (assembly GCA_905193725.1). GTDB lineage: Bacteria > Bacillota > Clostridia > Christensenellales > Christensenellaceae > CAJJPW01. The sequence continues at coordinate 717 of CAJJPW010000213.1, read as the reverse complement.
AACTGTATGCCTTTAGATAAAATTGTTGCTGCCATCGAAGTGAAAGGAATTCTAGAATTTATTTCTTGAGGATGTTTTTTTAAAGAAGATGTGATATAATCATATTATAAAATAATCGTAAAACCTTCTCATATGAAACACTACTTTACCAATCCTCTAAAGAAGATTGAAATGATTTCCATAGAAATTTTTAAATTTCGTTGATTTAAAAATAGGGCATAATCGCTCGTATAAGGAGATGATACGTTATGGCAAACACGATAATCACAATTTCAAGGCAGTTTGGAAGCGGGGGCAGGATAACGGGCAAGGCTTTGGCTGAGCGCTTGGGAATTGACTTTTACGATCGAGAACTGTTTGCATTGGCCTCTAAGGAGAGCGGCATCAACGAAAAGCTCTTTGAAGAGGTGGATGAAAAGCCAAATAACAGCTTCTTTTATCTGGCCAGCAACCACAGCGCTTTTGGCAGTGCGGCGGATTTATATTCTGAATATCTCACCAACGACAAACTGTTTTTTATCCAATCCGAGGCTATTCGCAAAGTGGCGTCCGAAAAGCCATGTGTCATCGTGGGGCGGTGCTCCGATTATATTTTAAGGGATGAATCCAAAGCAGCCCATATTTTTATCTGTGCAGATAGCGAAGACAGAGTGCAGGAGATCATGGCCGGACGCTATATCCCGTCTAAGCAGGACGGCACAATTAAAAGCCCGCTGG
>CAJJPW010000212.1 GCA_905193725.1 uncultured Eubacteriales bacterium | reverse complement strand
AGATGCTAAAATCCCTCATCGACTGGGAGGGGCTGGGGCTTTCTCTGGCTGGTACTGCCACCGATGGCATCTCTGCCGCCCAGCTCATCCAACGGGAACAGCCGGATATCGTCATCACAGATATTCGCATTCCCGGTTGCGATGGCCTAGAGCTCATTCGCCGCTGCCACGAAATGGGGATTCGTGCCCAATTCATTATCATCAGCGGCTTTAAACAGTTTGACTATGCCCAAAACGCTATTCGCTACGGAGTAAAGGACTACCTCTTAAAGCCCATCAAGCAGACAGAGCTTAACGCAACGCTGGCCTCACTGACACAGTCTCTCTCCAAAAGCAAGCAGCAAGAGGTCTCGGAAACCCAACAGGAAGAGCTTTTGTCCTTCAGCCAGGCAAGGCTACAGGGCAGCTTCTTAACTACCTTCCTCTCCTCCCCCGATTCAGTGGGAGACACCATTGAGGATATCAACCAGAACTTCTTGCTCTCCCTTGCACCAGGGCTGTTTCGCGTGGTCATCTGCAAAATAGACACCCTCTCTCTCAAGGAAGATACTGACCAAGACAGCTACTTTTTTGACGCCCTATGCGAAAAGGTCTCCTCGGACTTCCACGCCCTAGTGGAACCCCACTGCCATGTCATTTTAAGCAGCCAGGGTGGATCCCGCATCACCTTTTTCTTCAACTATGATGTAGCTCAACAAGCCCATATGGAACAGGCCATCTCCAGCGCCTTTGAAGAGCTATACCGATATGTCATCAAATTTAAGGGTACCGAGGTCTTTGTGGGTGTAGGGGATGAGGTATCCTGTCCTGGGGAATTTCGCCATTCTCTGGAGAGCGCCCAAAATGCAATTATGCAGCGGATACTGCACAAGTCCGGGCAGTTACTCTATCCTTCCTCCGAAGCAGTGCCAGATATTCAGGAGATCTTCACCCCTACCGAGCAGCGAACTATGAAACGAAATATCGAGTGCTTTGACCTGGATGCTCTAGAGCAGCAGTGTATCAACCTGTTTACCACTGCCGAGCGGCTGGGTATCCAAAATGCCCAGTTTTATTGGAATCTATGCCGCTCTATCTCCTTTTACTTTCAGAGCATGCTGGTCTCCATGCACATCATGGACGACTCCGAGCGGCTGGAGATGGATGTCGCTCTGGAAGAAACGCTGGACGGCTGCTCCACCCTCCGCCAATTCCGTTCCAGCTTCACTGACCACATTCGGGCACAGGTGAGCAAGTATTACGACACTCAAAATCCCTCGGAAAACATCGCCGTTATGATCGCCAAAAAGTACATCGCCGCCCATTACGCAGAGAAGATACTCCTCAAGGACATCGCCGAGCAGGTGTATTTAAACCCCATCTATTTCAGCATCTACTTTAAGCGCACCACCGGCGTCAATTTTGTGGATTATCTCAACGAATACCGAATTGAAAAGGCCAAAGAACAGCTCAAATCGGTCAAATACAGCATCTCGGAGATCGCGCAAAACGTGGGGTTTTCCAACGTGCGCTATTTCACCAAGATCTTTAAGCGATATGTGGGCCTCACTCCAGCCACTTATCGGAAAAACTACGGCAATACCAATTCCTAGGAGGTGCCGATGTGAAGCACGATCCCCTCTACCCCAGCGTACTCAAAAGCAGATTTGCAAAAAAGCTCATAGCATTTATGGCCTGCCTGATAGCATATATGGCATTTTTTGTGTGTTTTCCCCAGCTGACGTTTTTGCGCGACCAGAGCGGCCAATCTCACAACTTTGCCATCGCCCTTTGGAGCATTTTATCCATTGGGTTGGCGGTCTTCCTCATTTTGTTTTTCTACTTTCAAATCGTCCGGCCTATCGCCCATTTGGAGTCTCGGCTGCTCACACTTTATAGCAGCATCCACGGAGATCCTTCTACCTTCCCCTCACAGATCTCCCTAGACACCATGCTGGACGCCGTCATCGACTACCAGCAGTCCTTTGCCAATCAGGAGCTCACCTTCAAATACCTCCGGGCAGAGGCGGAGTTTAACGCGCTGCAAAGCCAGATCAACCCCCATTTTCTGTTCAATACCTTGGAATCCATCCGAGGGTACGCTCAGAAAAATGGTGTGCCGGAAATCGCCAAAATCACCGAGGCCATCTCTAACCTGTTTCGCAGCAGCATTCAAAAGGCCAGTACCCTGTGTACCTTGGCAGATGAGATCGAAAACGTGCGCAACTACATGCTCATACAGGAGTTTCGCTTTCCCGGCAAGTTTCAGTTTGAGGTAAATCTCTCGAATGCTCCGGGGATTTTAAATTGCCAACTGCCCACCCTCACCATACAGCCTCTAGTGGAAAATGCCATCTTCCACGGTCTGGAGCTCATCCCCACCAACGGCCGCATTTGTCTGGACGTGTATTCTACCCCACATCGGCTGGTCATTCGCGTGTCGGATAATGGCTGTGGCATCCCCAAGGAAAAGCTAACTCTGCTCAACAAAAAACTCAACTCCGACGAGATATTTAGCAACGACCGTCTGGCCTCCTCCAGCGGCACGGGAATCGGCCTCCTCAACATCCACCAGCGCATTCGCCTCCAATTTGGCGCTCAATATGGACTCACCATCGCCAGCACTCTCAATGTGGGCACCGAAATCGAGATGACGCTGCCGCTAGTCTATCATTCATAGCGCTCATCACTCATACGCAGAGCAGCTTTTATTTAACCAAAAAAGGAGATGGCATTATGGTAGAGGAAACCTTGCGCCTAGAAAATATCACCTATCACGACGAATACCATCAGTCCCTCCACAGCGTCTGGCTCAATGTGCAAAAGCACGAGATTGTGGGGCTACTGGGGCTCAACAACTCCGGTACTTCCACTCTCACCAAGATTCTCTGTGGCATGCTCCCCTTCACCCAAGGTCGATTTTATCTGGGAGAAGAGCTGGTGAAATTTTCCTCATACCGTCAGGCCAAAGCTCACGGCATCTTTTATATAGATAGCTTTCGCCAGTTGTTTGACAATCTGAATATCGCAGAAAACATCTTTCTCACCCATAATCGGCAAAACCGTTTTTTCCTCAACAAACGCTTGCTAGTGCGTCAAACCCATTCCTGTCTCGCCGCCCTCCAGATAGGGCTCAGCCCGGATCAAAAAGTACGGGAGCTCACCTCTAGCCAAAAGCTCTCGGTGTTACTAGCCAAAGCGCTGGCAGAACACGCCAGGCTCATCATCATAGACAACCTGCTCTCCACCCTCACAGATGGCCAATTTGCGGAGATCTGCCACATTTTGCAGTTGCTCAGTAAAAATGGCATGTCCATCGTGATTTCCGAGTTCGTACCTAGGCCCCTGCTGCCTATCTGTCGGCGGATTTTTGTGCTGAGAGAAGGGCAAATCGCCAGCGTTTGTAAAGCCAGTCAAGTAGACGAGGAGCTGCTGAGTACCCTTATGGTAGGGACCGAAACCAATCGAGAAGATCCCCCCTGTCCTTCTTTGGCCTCAGAGAGCGACAATATCTTGGAGTTTTCTCATGTATCGTACGGCAATACCATCGTGGATCTGTCCTTCGCTCTATACCGCAACCAAGTAACCGGCATCCTCGTTCAGGACGCTGCCTTGGAAAGCGAGATCATCCATCTATTGCAGCGGATAGATTTCACCCAAAGTGGCATCTGGGCCCACCCGGACTTCATCGCCAGCAGCAAACACATCGGCCTCGTGCCCGAAAGCAACGTGATCTTTCCCAACTTGACGCTGATGGAGAACATCACTTTGCTAGCCCAACAAGGGCTCAGCTCCCCTTTAGGCGTCATCGACCGCCGGAAAGTACAGACGGTATATAGCGAATTGGTGCTGACCTATTTTGGCCAGGAACTCAAAGCCATGCGCCGATACCCCATCACCGCCCTGGATCGGGTGATGCGCAAGATGGTGAGTATCTGCCGCCAACTCATCACCAATCCCGCTATTTTGTTGTACCTGAATCCCACCAAATCCATGGATTCCCCCTCCAGCCAGCGAGTACTCAATAAAATTCGGCAGCTCAAAGGCGCCTGTCTCTCCTCTTGCATCCTCTCCAGCGACGTATCTGAACTGCTCTCCCTCTGCCAGAGAATTTACTTCATTCAAGGCGGCCGCACACAGCGGGTGTTTGATCTCAAAAAAGATTCTCCTGACGAAGTGCTCCACTACTATCGGGCTCATT